>JAFLUV010000074.1 GCA_022508635.1 Prevotellaceae bacterium | reverse complement strand
GTGTACCATTATAAAAAGAGCCATTGTCCGTAAAATGGCCTTGTACGGGCGGACGGATTTGGGAATAGCATCAAAATATGCTTAAAATCCATGAGAAATGCTTAAAATCCTTTGTGGCAACAGATATTTGTTCTATATTTGCATCCCGAAAACTCACACGAAACGAATGGAAGCAAAAGAACCGGCATCAAGGCTGTTGAAGGCACTGCAAGAGATAGGCAGGCCTGCACCACGCCAGTTGCTCTTAGACTATATGATGGGGCGGAGAACCCGGCAGATAGAAGAACTTGAACTCTATGACAACGAAACCTACGGCACGGGAGAGACACACGACGAGGATTTCTGGTCGGCCATTATAGACGCTGCATACGAAAACGGGCTTATCAAGCAGATGACTGCGGAGAACGGCGACTTGTTGCCAACTGTGGCCGGGAAGAGATTTTCCAAGAAACCTTCCTCGCTTGTCCTCCACGATGACGAATCCATCAGTGCAGGCGTTTCCGATGTCTCGGAGATAGATTCGCTGCTGGAGCAGGCCGGGAAGGATCATACTGCCTCTGAGATAGCCGCATCGCCCAATGCCAAGCGGCAGATAAAGCTCATCATGGCCATCGACCGGCACGTGGCACTTGAGGATTTTGCCGAGAGCGAGGGACTTGGGCTGGACGAAGTGCTGGGAGACTTAGAATCGCTTGCCCAGCAGAAACGACGCCTTAACATCACATACTTTACCGACGAGGTGCTTGGTTCCGAATGCATGGAGGAATTACTGGAGTATTTCCGGGAAGCCAAGTCGGACAGCATAGAACAGGCCGTCAAGGAATATGGCGACGTGTACAACGAGGCGGAGCTGCGTCTGGCCAGAATCGTACATCTGATGAATGCAATATAATATTATAATGTATATATGGAAATATTGAAATTCAATCCTATCTTCAAACCTACGCTGTGGGGTTCGGAGACATGGGTGGTATCGGCTGTCAAGGGATCTGAATCCGTTGCCCTCAACGGGGCAGACAAGGGGCTGACGCTTCCCGAAATTGTTACACGCTATGGAGCTGATTTTCTGGGAGGAAAGAACTCGGAAAAGTTCGGGACGGATTTCCCGCTGCTCATCAAGTTCATTGATGCACGCCAGGATCTCTCCATACAAGTACATCCCGACGACGCACTCAGTGCCAAGCGCCACGGCAAGATGGGCAAAAACGAGATGTGGTACGTCGTTGATGCCGACCGTGGCAGTCAGCTCATTGCCGGATTCCGCCAGAAAATAGAGACCTGCGACTATGCGCAGAAAGTAGCAGACGGCAACATTGAGGACGACCTCAACAAGGTCAATGTCAGCGAAGGCGACTGTTTCTACATCCCGGCTGGCCGTGTGCATGGCATCGGCGCAGGAATGGTGATAGCTGAGATACAACAGACAAGTGACGTGACCTATCGCATCTATGACTATATGCGGCGCGACCGCGACGGAAACCTGCGCGAACTGCATACTGAACTTGCTCTCGAAGCCATTAACTTCCGCGATGTCACGACCGATCCCAAGGTCATCTATACGGAAAGTCGCGACAGCATCATTCCCCTCGTAGAATGTCCGTTCTTCACGACTAACGAGCTGAAGCTTACGCATACCTTCAGGCGCGACTATACGGGCATTGACAGCTTCCGTGTCTACATGTGTCTCAACGGGCAGAGCTGCTTCCTGAGTCCTGACGGACAAGGCATCTTCTTGCACCAGGGAGAATCGCTTGTCGTTCCTGCCATTATGGAGGAGGTTACGATAATTCCCGACGAAAATGTCAAGCTGCTGGAAAGCTATGTGATATAATTCAACCTCCTTGCAGGCGTTTTTCTTTCTTTTAGGCAAAAAAGCAAGCGAAACATTTGGCAGGAAAATAGAAAAAGTGTATCTTTGCACCCGATTTATGCCGTAGAGGCTGGAAAAAGCGAGTCACGAGATGACTCCGCCCCGCGGTAAAACCCGTTATAAACAATTAAATAAATGTACGCAATCGTAGAGATTAACGGTCAGCAGTTCCGTGTTGAGGAAGGCAAGAAGCTCTTCGTTCACCACATGCCTGATGCAGAAGCTGGCAAGACTGTTGAATTTGAGAATGTATTGTTGGTCGACAATGGTACCATCACCGTGGGTACTCCTACCGTGGCAGGCGCCAAGGTAACGGCCGAAGTTATTTCACCTTTGGTAAAGGGCGACAAGGTGCTCGTCTTCCACAAGAAGCGTCGTAAGGGCTATCGCAAGCTCAACGGACATCGCCAGCAGTTCACCGAACTGACCATCAAGGGTATCAACGCTTAATGTTTAACGCTAAAGACTGAACGAAAATGGCACATAAAAAAGGTGTAGGTAGTTCTAAGAACGGACGTGAGTCACACTCTCAGAGACTGGGTATCAAGATTTTTGGCGGTGAAAAGTGTATTGCAGGCAACATCATCGTTCGCCAGCGTGGTACACGTCACTATCCCGGCACAAACGTGGCAATGGGTAAGGACAATACGCTCTATGCCCTTGTGGATGGTACGGTACAGTTCAGGAAAGGTCGCCTTGACCGCAGTACTGTCAGTGTTTTGCCGGTAGCAGAAGCATAACGAGACATTCGATTAACAAGTGAAGGGGAGGGATGTGCCAAGGTGCACATCCCTCTTTTTCGTCACTTGGGCAGCATTTTCAAGGATAATACTTCGTATTATGCTCAAAAAGTCGTATCTTTGCACGACTTTAGAAACAACTTTATACAAAGGATAGAAGAAGTATGCTCACACTGAAACTCATTACGGAAGAGACAGAACGTGTCATTGCAGGATTGGAAAAGAAGCACTTTACTGGTGCTCGTCAGGCTATAGAGGAGGTCATTGCCGTCGACAAGGCACGTCGCCAGGCACAAGCGGAGCTCGACCAAAATCTTTCTGCTGCCAAGAAACTGGCGGCTGAGATTGGTATGCTCATGAAGCAAGGCAAGCGCGAAGAGGCAGAAGAAGTCAAGGCTAAGGTGGCTGCCCTGAAAGAAGTAAGCAGGGACTTGGAAAACAAAAAGGAAACAGCCGAACAGGAGTTGGCTCGCCAGCTTTGCCAGATTCCCAATATCCCTTATGATGAGGTTCCCGAAGGCGCAAGCGCTGAGGATAACTGGGTCGTGAAGTCCAATCTCAAGGAGTGTGTCATAGGCAAAGATACCGTAGGAAACTGGGATGCAGACCCTGCCCCTAAAACGGACATGCTGCCACATTGGGAACTTGCAAAAAAGTATAATCTCATTGATTTTGACCTCGGTGTGAAGATAACAGGTGCAGGCTTCCCCGTCTATCGCGGCAAGGGAGCACGGTTGCAGCGTGCCTTGATCGATTTCTTCCTGGACGAAGCGCAGAAGTCAGGATACGAGGAGATAATGCCTCCCACTGTGGTGAATGCTGCTTCGGGCTATGGCACAGGTCAGCTGCCGGACAAGGAAGGGCAGATGTATCATTGCACAGAGGATGATCTCTATCTCATCCCTACTGCAGAGGTACCCGTGACGAATATCTATCGCGACGTAATCCTTGACGAGAAGGATCTTCCCATAAAGAACTGTGCCTATACACAATGCTTCCGTCGCGAAGCAGGCAGCTATGGCAAGGATGTGCGAGGCCTGAACCGTTTACACGAGTTCAGCAAGATTGAAATTGTACGCATTGACACACCGGAGCATAGTGCAGAGAGTCATAAGGAAATGCTTCAGCATGTGGAGGGTCTTTTGCAGAAACTGGAACTTCCCTATCGTATCCTTCGCCTTTGCGGTGGTGACCAGAGTTTCACCAGTGCAGTCTGCTACGATTTCGAGGTTTACAGTGAGGCACAGAAGCGTTGGCTTGAGGTCAGCTCTGTCTCAAATTTTGACACCTATCAGGCCAATCGCTTGAAGTGTCGTGTCCGCCGTACTGCAACGGGCAAGACGGAGCTCTGCCACACCCTGAACGGTTCGGCACTCGCTTTGCCACGTATCGTGGCATCTATTCTGGAAAATAACCAGACTGAGCAAGGCATCCGTGTTCCAAAAGCACTCGTTCCGTATATGGGTTGCGAGGTCATCAATTAAAATCGAAATAAATAAACAGGATAAGGTATGTATAAGATTGTTAAAAAAGTTCAGTTCAGCGAGAAGGTTTTTCGTCTGGACGTAGAGGCTCCATTGATTGCCAAGGCACGTAAGGCTGGACATTTTGTCATCGTTCGTGTTGACGAGAAAGGCGAGCGCGTGCCCCTGACTATAGCAGGCAGCGACAAAGAGAAAGGGACGATTACCCTTGTCATTCAGACCGTCGGTGCCAGCACCACCAAGCTCTGTTCCCTGAACGAGGGAGATTATATCGCAGACGTGGTCGGTCCTCTTGGCCGTGCCACTCACATTGAGAACTACGGCACTGTGCTTTGTGCCGGTGGCGGTGTAGGCACGGCTCCCATGTTGCCTATCATCCAGGCACTGAAGGCTGCGGGTAATCGTGTCATTAGCGTTATTGCCGGTCGCAGCAAAGATCTTATTATTCTGGAAGACGAAGTGCGTGCTGCCAGCGACGAGGTTATCATCATGACCGACGATGGTTCTTATGGCAAGCAAGGTGTGGTGACAGTGGGCATGGAAGAGGTAATCCTGCGTGAGAAGATTGACAAATGCTTTGCCATCGGTCCTGCCATCATGATGAAGTTCTGCTGCCTGCTGACAAAAAAATATAACATCCCGACTGACGTCAGCCTCAACACCATTATGGTGGACGGCACAGGTATGTGCGGTGCATGCCGTATAACGGTCGGCGGCAAGACAAAGTTTGTCTGCGTGGACGGACCGGAGTTCGACGGACATCAGGTAGATTTCAACGAAATGATGCAGCGCAGCGGTGCCTTCAAGGCAGAGGAAGTAGAAGCAATGGAGGCTTATCAGACTGTATCGGAAGGCAATCCATGCCATGCTACTTCTGCTAAAGAGACAGAGGCAGCAGTGCTTGATGCGAGCAACATGGATACAACTACTCCTCTGGCAGAACTAACTGACCGCAGTGCTCCTTGGCGTGAAGAACTCCGTAAGTCTATGAAGGCGAAAGAGCGCACGAGCATCGAGCGTTGTAAGATGCCTGAACTGGATCCAGTCTACAGAGCTACGACGCGTACGGAAGAGGTAAATCAAGGACTTACCATAGAGCAGGCAATGACGGAGGCAAAGCGTTGTCTGGATTGCGCGAACCCGACTTGTATGCAGGGATGTCCAGTCAACATTAACATTCCATCGTTTATTAAGAACATTGAGCGTGGCGAGTTCCTCAATGCTGCACGTGTCCTGAAGAGTACATCGGCTTTGCCAGCTGTTTGTGGTCGTGTCTGCCCTCAGGAGAAGCAATGCGAATCGCAGTGCATCCATTTGAAGATGAAGGAGCCTGCTGTTGCCATTGGCAATCTGGAACGCTTCGCAGCCGACTTCGAGCGCAATTCAGGCAAGATGGCGGTGCCCGAGGTGGCAGAGAAGAACGGCAAGAAAATAGCAGTCATAGGTTCCGGTCCTGCCGGATTGAGTTTCGCAGGCGACATGGCAAAGGCTGGCTATGACGTGACTGTCTTCGAGGCATTGCATGAGATAGGTGGCGTGTTGAAGTATGGCATTCCTGAATTCCGTCTGCCTAACGCTATTGTTGACGTTGAGATACAAAACTTGGAGAAGCTCGGTGTAAAATTCGTGAAGGATTGCATCGTGGGTAAAAATATTTCTGTGGCAGAATTGGAGGCCGAAGGTTTCAAGGGCATATTTGTTGGTTCTGGTGCAGGTTTGCCCAATTTCATGAACATTCCGGGTGAGAATTCCAACGGTATCATGTCGTCCAACGAGTACCTGACGCGTGTCAACCTGATGAATGCCAGCAACCCGGACTATGCAACGCCTATCAAGAAAGCAAAGAATGTGATGGTCGTAGGTGGCGGAAACACCGCTATGGACAGTTGTCGTACGGCAAAGCGCCTTGGCGCTGAGCGTGTGTTTATTGCCTATCGTCGCAGTGAGGCAGAAATGCCGGCTCGTCTGGAAGAGGTAAAACATGCCAAAGAGGAGGGCATAGAGTTCCTGACACTGCACAATCCTATTGAGTATCATGCCGATGAGAAAGGAAATGTGACCGAGGTCGTGCTGCAAAAGATGGAGCTTGGCGAGCCTGATGCCAGCGGACGTCGTTCGCCGCAGGCTATTCCCGGAGCTATCGAGACCATTGCTATCGACCAGGCTATCGTGGCTGTCGGTGTAAGTCCCAACCCCATCGTGCCCACTTCGATACAAGGACTTGAGCTTGGACGCAAGAATACCATCGTCGTGAATGAGGACATGCAGACCAACATTCCCACTATCTTTGCTGGTGGTGATATCGTGCGCGGTGGTGCAACCGTCATTTTGGCAATGGGCGACGGACGCCGAGCTGCAGCAGCAATGCACAAGTACCTGTCCAAATAGACCAAATGTGGTGTGGGACGATAGTGTGACATGCTAACAATCATGTAAAAAGAACAACAATAAAATTACCATGAGTGCATTCTATACAATACTGTTACTGATATGCAGCAATGTCTTTATGACGCTTGCATGGTATGGCCATCTGAAACTTCACCAGGCTGGTATCTCCACAAACTGGCCGCTGCTGGTTGTTATTCTCTTTTCGTGGGCAATAGCTTTCTGTGAGTACTGCTGTCAAGTACCTGCCAACAGGATAGGTTTCGTTGGTAGTGGCGGACCTTTCTCGCTCATGCAACTCAAGGTCATCCAGGAGGTCGTCTCGCTTGTTGTCTTCTGTGTCATTGCCAATGTCCTTTTCCAAGGGCAACAACTCCACTGGAATCATCTGGCAGCACTCGTTTGTCTGGTTCTTGCGGTATATTTCGTATTTAAATAACTGATAGTATATGAAGAAAACACTCTTCCTGCTTACCCTCTTGCTTCTCTCTGCTCTCGCTTTCGGTCAGCGTAAGGGACGTCCTGTTTATACCGTCACGCCGCAGGAGGCAATGGCTGCCTATAACTTTTCACTTGCTGAGGAGATTTTGGAACAACAGATTGCTGACTTGAAGAAAAAAAGGCAACCCACTATCAACGAGGAACAACTGCTTGAGACGGCACGCAAGTCACAAATACGCCTTCGTGCCACAGAGCAGGTGACATTTATCGACAGCCTTATCTTACCCAAGGACCAGGTGCTTAAGCAGATAAAGCTGTCCCAGGAGAGTGGTTCCGTCATGAGTTGTGCAGAATTCTTTTCCACCAAGGACAGTTCAGATTGTACGCTGTTCCGCAATGAACTGGGCAACTACATTGTGTATGCCGAGGCAAATAAGGATGGAAACATCCGCCTTAAGGAAAAGTCGCTCATCGGTGGAGAGTGGTCTATGGAAAGACAACTTACAGGTTTTGGCGAAGAGAAAGAAGATAACCTTAATTTCCCGTTTATGCTCAGCGACGGCATAACGATGTACTATGCAGCGGAGTGTGAAGAAAGCATCGGCGGCTACGACCTCTTCATGACGCGCTACGATGCTGACGAGCAACAGTTTCTGGCACCAGAAAATCTTGGTATGCCCTTCAACTCGCCTGCCAATGACTATCTGTTAGTCATTGACGAATTCCAGCAGTTGGGTTGGTTCGTGACGGATCGTAACCAACCTGCAGATACGGTTTGCCTGTACGTATTTATCCCTACGGAAACACGACGCATCTACAACGAAGAACAGATAGGAGCGGAGAAACTTGCCTCACTGGCACGCATCGCTTCCATCAAGGATACATGGACGGATATGGAGGCTGTCAATGCCGCCAAGAAACGTCTTGCAGAGGCAAGAAACGAGAAGCGTGGAGCTACAAGCAAGCAAAGCCGCGAGTTCACTTTCGTTGTCAATGATAGCAAGACGTACTATACCATGGCTGACTTCCAAAACAAACAGGCACAGCAGAAGGCAAAAGTGTGGCTTGAGACAGAAAGAGAATATGTTGCTATGCAGAAGGAGATAGAAGGGCTTCGTACAAAGTATGCTGCGATGAATGATGTTCAGCGCGTACAGATAGCAGCTCAGATACGCCTTACGGAAACAGCCATAGAGCATCTTGCTGCTGATAAGTTGGCTCTTGAAAAAGACATACGTCGCCTGGAACTGAACAAGTAAGTCGTGTTCACCTAAACAATAGATTACATGAAGACTTCTTTCGAAAGCGATTATAACAATGGTGCTCACCCCTTGATACTCCAGCGTCTGATGGAAACCAATGGGGAGGCAAGCGCATCCTATGGTTTCGACAAATGGAGTGAAAGCGCCCGGCAGAAGATCAAGGCAGCTTGTTCCTGTCCTGAGGCTGACATCTTTTTCTTAGTAGGCGGTACGCAAGCGAATGCTACGATCATCGACGGGATGTTGCAGACCTACGAAGGTGTCATTGCGACGCAGACAGGCCATATCAATGTACATGAGTCGGGAGCTATAGAAGCCAGCGGTCATAAAGTCATTACCCTGCCTTCGCATGACGGAAAGATGAATGCTGCGGAATTGGAAACATGGCTGAAGGGTTTTCATGCAGATCCGACGCTTGAGCACATGGTCATTCCGGGAATGGTTTATATCACTTTCCCCACGGAACTTGGCAGTGTCTACTCTGCCAAGGAGATAGAAGCTATTCTTTCCGTTTGCCGGCGTTACGACCTTTACCTTTTCATTGACGGCGCACGGTTGGGTTACGGCCTTGCGTCCTCAGAATGTGACTTTGACCTTCCTTGGCTGGCACAGCATTGCGATGTCTTTTACATTGGCGGTACGAAGGTTGGTGCACTATGCGGTGAAGCAGTTGTCTTTCCTCGCGCAAATGCTCCTCGCCACTTCATGAATATCGTGAAGCGGCACGGTGCTCTGCTGGCAAAAAGCCGTCTGGCGGGCGTACAGTTTGATGCATTGTTTACTGACGGCCTTTATTTTAACATCGCAAAGAACGCTATCGACAAGGCAATGCAGATGCGCAGACTCTTTATCAATGCAGGTTTTATTTTGCGATCGTCAAGCACAAACCAGCAATTCGTTGAACTTTCCAATACACGGATGAAAGAACTCATGGAGCATGTCCTTTTCGAGACATGGGAACCTATTGACGAGAGCCATACGCTCTGCCGTTTCGTAACAAGCTGGGCGACGACGGAAGAGGATCTCGAAGCACTTAAGCAAGCCCTTTGATGTTCTTTAATTTCAAACTTCCAAATCCTGACTAAATGAAAGACACCATTTGTGCCCTTGCCACTCCTCCTGGAGGTGCAATTGCCGTTGTACGCGTCAGCGGTTCTGATGCCAGTGCTATCACTGAGTACATCTTCTCCAAACCACTCAAGGACGCAAAAGGGTATACTATTCACTTCGGTCAGGTTATCAATATGGATGGTGTGGAACTTGACGAAGTCCTCGTCTCTGTCTTTCGGGCTCCTTATTCCTATACGGGGGAGGACAGCACAGAAATCAGTTGTCACGGAAGTCCGTACATCATACAGAGTCTTTTGGAATTACTCATCATGAATGGCGCGCGTCAGGCAGAGCCAGGTGAATATACGATGCGCGCCTTTTTGAATGGCAAGTTTGACCTGAGTCAGGCAGAAGCTGTTGCCGACCTTATCGCTTCCTCCACGCAGACAACCCACCAAATGGCAATGAGCCAAATACGTGGACGGTTCAGCCAGGAGCTGGCAGATCTTCAGGCCCAGCTTTTGCAATTGACGTCTCTGTTGGAATTGGAGCTTGACTTTAACGACCAGGATGTCGAGTTTGCTAACCGTGAACAGCTCTCAGAATTGATGGATAAAGTGGAAGAACATATCAGCCAGTTAGTGGATTCCTTCCAAACGGGCAATGCCATCAAGAATGGCATACCTGTAGCCATCATTGGTGCGCCGAACGTAGGCAAGTCAACCCTCCTCAATGCCCTTGTTGGTGAGGATCGGGCAATAGTTTCGAACATTCAGGGAACAACACGTGACCTCATTGAGGATACCACGCAGATAGACGGCATAACTTTCCGCTTTATTGACACCGCAGGCATACGCAAGACACAGGACAAATTGGAGCGAATAGGCATTGAACGATCTCTTAAGGCAGCCGAGAAAGCTAAGATCATCCTGCTCTTGACAGAAAATAACCAGCCGTTCCCAGAGATAGATGTCAGAAATGATCAAATTGTTTTTCAAGTTATTAACAAATGTGACCTCTCTCTGCCAAGCAGTTCCTACCTCTATCATCGTCAGCCAGAAGGTCGCCTGTTTCATATTTCCGCATCCAGCGGTGATGGTATGTCGCTCCTTCGTAAGGCGTTGGTTCAGGAATCATCGCTGGGAGCCAAGCTGGACATGAGCCATTCTGTAGTAACGAATGCAAGGCACTATAATGCCCTTTTCCAGTCTCTCAATGCCCTTAAACGTGCAAAACAAGCATTTGTAGACCAATTACCGACGGATTTGGTTGCCGAGGATCTTCGGCAGTGCCTCCACCATTTAGACGAAATCACCGGCAGTAAAATCACCTCAGACACTATCCTTCATACCATTTTCTCCACTTTCTGCGTGGGAAAGTAAGGCTAAATTTTTGATTTCGCGGGAGTTATCAGACATTTGTTGCTATTTTGTTGCTCAACGACCCCGCGAATCAAAACAACAAACAGACAATCAAATACTTACCGAGATAAACTGAGGTTCTGCATCGGCAAGTAATTTCTGCATCGGGAAAGTAGAGTTACTGCGTGAAATGGTGCTGTTGTATTTAAAAGCAATAAAAGCAATTTAACATTAACGTAAGTTCGATGAAATTCTCGTGAAACGGGTACACATGAGTGCCTTTTTTCCCCACTCGGGTGGATGTTTAGGATGACCCGAGTGGTATCGTCCGATCACCCGAGT
>JAFLUV010000073.1:8795-10955 GCA_022508635.1 Prevotellaceae bacterium | reverse complement strand
CTGGCAGCGACGACTGGCAGCTCACCGCACAGATCGGCGTAGCGTACAAGTTCGGCAAGCGCGCAAAGAAGGCAGTGAAGCCCGAAGTATGGGAGACGCGCATCGACACAATCTGGTACGACGACGCCGTCTTCACCCCACAGATCGAGAACGGCAAAGCCACCTGGAACGTATTCTACAAGATACGTGAGAGCGACTTCGAGGCAGATGAGCAGCTCGCAGCCATAGGAGCCTTCCTCAAGGAGCACAGAGAGTGCAAGGTCGATATCAAGTCCTACGCCGACATACAGACCGGAAATCCGAAGATCAACATGGGCTATTCCAAGCAGCGCTGCGAGAAAGCCGTCAAGGCACTGACCGATGCCGGCGTCCCCGCTTCCTCCATCACCTCCGCCTACTACGGCGACACCGTGCAGCCATTCGCCGAGAATGACAAGAACCGCGTCACCATCATCGTCGCCTCCGGCCTGAAAGACATCAACGAGAAGAGCATGGTCAAGAAGTTCAAGACCAAGGAAGTGCGCTACCGCGTCGAATAGCGCAGCGCCCCCGACCGATAACATTCATGTTTTTTTTCTAATTTCATTGTTCCCCTGTCCGCGGACGACACCGCGGCAGGGGTTTTTCCTTGCGCGCAAACTCCCGCCAGAATCCGCCAGACCGCCACGAAGAGCCCCCGTAAAATCCCCTCAGAAACCGCCGGACAACCGAGGAATGACAGGCGACAATCCGGGGAACGTCAGGCGAACATCCGGGGAATATGAAGCAACAATCCTCAGGAATGTAGAGTGACAATCCTCAGGATTGTAAAACGACAATCCTCAGGAATGTGAGGTGACAATCCTCAGGAATGTAGAGTGACAATCCTCAGGAATGTGAGGCGACAATCCTCAGGAATGTGAAGTGACAATCCTCAGGAATGTGAAGTGACAATCCTCAGGAATGTGAAGTGACAATCTGCACGATTGAAAGAAAGCAATCTGCACGATTGAAAGAAAACAACCGTCACGATTATGAAAAAGCAATCGTGACGGTTATTTTCGACCCTTACGGGTAATGTTTGGAAACATTCCCAAGAAATCAAAGCAACCTTCCGAAAAAGTCACGGCAACCCTCCGAAGAAATCACGGCAACCCTCCGAAGAAGTCAAAGAGGCTTTCCGCGGAGGTCGGCGGCAAGACAGTGCCGTCAGCGTCTGAGGACAGTGCCGTGGGAGCCGCGGAGGTCGTTGGAGTTGGTGATGACGACCTGGCGGACGCCGCGGCGGATTGCGTCGAAGGCGTTCTCGATCTTCGGTATCATGCCGCCGGAGATCACGCCGTCGGCGATGAGACGAGCGGCCTGGGAGGCGGTGATCTCGGGGATGACGCTGGAGTCGTCGCCGGCATCGCGCAGGACACCTGCCTTTTCGAAGCAGAAGGTCAGCGTCACGGAGTAGCGCTCGGACAGGGCACATGCCAGCGAGGCTGCGATGGTGTCGGCGTTGGTGTTGAGGATGTGCCCCCGGCCGTCGTGCGTGAGGGGCGCCACGACCGGCACCATCCCGTCCTCGACGAGCCCGGAGAGCAGCCCGACGTTCACCCTGTCGACGTCGCCCACAAAGCCGAAGTCGACGGTCTGTTCTCCGTCGTCCGTCAGCACTCGCCTGGGCGGACGGCGGTGACTGCGTATGGCGTCGCCGTCGGCACCCGTCAGTCCGACCGCCCTCACGCCCCTCGCCTGCAGGCCTGCCACGATATTTTTGTTCACCAGTCCGCCGTAGACCATCGTCACGACCTCGAGCATCCGCTCGTCCGTCACCCGTCGTCCGCCCACCATTCGGCTCTCTATCCCCAGGCTCGAGGCAACGGAAGTCGCCATACGTCCGCCGCCGTGCACCAGAATCTTGCGCCCGTCCATGGCCGCGAACTGGCCGAGCAGCGCGGACAGCGACGAGGAATCCTCCACCACGCCGCCGCCAACCTTTATGATATTTATTTCCTTCATCCTGTGACTCCCCACCCGAAACCTCCCCGAAAGAGGAGGGAACTGCAAACTGAGGACCGGGCAGTTTCTCTATACATTACTAATACTTCTCCTATACATTATTAATATTAATACCATACGCTGCTGATGCCGCTCCCATACATTATTAATATTAATACCATACGCTGTTGATAC
>JAFLUV010000073.1:0-8695 GCA_022508635.1 Prevotellaceae bacterium | reverse complement strand
CGGGAATCACGGCGAGGGACGGTAGCGGTCCTCGTCCTTGTCTCCGAGCATGGAGAGGTAGCTGACGTAGCGACTCTGCGCAATCGTTCCTGCCTCCACCGCCCCGAGCACGGCACATCCAGGCTCGTGCGTATGCGTACAGTTGCCGAAGCGACACCGTGCAGACTCCAGGAAAAATTCCCGGAAGTAGTGCGACACTTCCTCCCTCTCCATGTCGAACGTGCCGAAACCCTTGATGCCCGGCGTGTCGATGAGCATCCCGCCCTGCGGCAAGAAGTACATCTGCGAGAAAGTA
Source organism: Prevotellaceae bacterium (assembly GCA_022508635.1). Classification (GTDB taxonomy): domain Bacteria; phylum Bacteroidota; class Bacteroidia; order Bacteroidales; family Bacteroidaceae; genus Physcousia. Next base: position 8,400 of record JAFLUV010000073.1, on the reverse strand, counting down.
GTCGTGTGCATCCCCATGTCGTGCGTCGCGCTGATTTCCGCCGTCCTTGCGCCGGCCTCCGGAACAAGTAGGTTGAGCAGCGTGCTCTTTCCCACGCCGCTGTTGCCGCTGAGCAGCGTCGTCTTGCCGCAAAGTTCCCTCTGCAGCTCGCCGATTCCGCTTCCCTCCGTCGCAGAGCAGCACAGGCAAGTGTAGCCGATGGCACGGTAGAGTGCCGCAAGCTGCGCCAGACGTTCCCGCTCCCGCGCGTCATAGAGGTCGGTCTTGTTGAAGACAATCAGCACAGAGACGCGATACGCCTCGGCGCTCGCCAGGAAACGGTCGATGAACGTCGTGCTCGTCTCCGGGTGAGCGACGGTGACCACAAGGGCGGCAAGGTCGACGTTTGCCGCAATGATATGGCTCTGCTTGGAAAGGTTCGAGGCACGACGGACGATATAATTCCGGCGTGCCTCTATGGCTTCGATGAGCGCCGTCTGCCCGTCTGCTCCAGGCGTAATGGCAACAACGTCGCCCACCGCTACGGGGTTCGTGCTGCGGATTCCCTTCAATCGGAACGTCCCCTTTACCTTACAGTCGAACAACTGTCCCTCGTCTGTGCGGACAGTGTACCAGCTGCCCGTGTTCCTGATGATAAGGCCGCGCATCAAACGGTCATGATTTCTTTTTCCTTGGCTGCAAGCAGATCTTCCACCTTCTTGATGTACTTGTCGTGCATCTTCTGCATGTCGGCCTCCGCATCCTTCTCCAAGTCCTCGGAAAGACCGTCCTTAATGCCCTTCTTCAGTTTCTCGATGATCTCGCGGCGTGTGTTGCGAATGCTGACCTTAGCTTGTTCCGCCTCCTTGCCGCACTGCTTAGCGAGCTGCTTGCGACGATCCTCCGTCAATGGGGGAATACCCAGGCGGATGATCTCGCCATTGTTCTCGGGTGTAATGCCGACATTGCTGTCCATGATGGCCTTCTCTATGGGACGGAACATGTTCTTGTCCCAAGGCTTGATGACAATAGTGCGTGCATCGGGAGTGTTGATTGCCGCCACCTGATTCAAAGGCACCATGCTGCCATAGCTGTCAACCCGGACACCGTCCAGGATTTTTATGTTTGCCTTGCCGGCACGAACGTGAGCCAAAGCCTCCTCAAGATACAGCACTGCCTCATCCATTTTCTCCTGGGCAAGACCCAGCGTTTCCTTTACGTCTATCATATCTCTGTACGTTTATTTTTATAATGTTTTAGATTATTTTTTAGCAAAAATAGCGACTTATTGTTAAAAAAACAACGTTATGTCGCGATATTTGTGTAAAAATGCCTATATTTGTACCGAAGATTACAAAAAAACGATGAATATCGATGCCCACATAGACGAATTACTCGCCAAACTTCATCCCATAACGTTAGAGGAAATGAAGGGCATTCGTCTCATGAACCGTACGGACACAAAGTTCGTCACCAACAAGAACAAATTGGTATGCCTGCTGGAACTTGTGCAAGGCAAATACTATGCACAATTCACAAACAACAGCAAAATTGCCAACTACATGACGACCTATTGGGACACCGATGACTACCACTTCTACATGGAACATCACAATGGCCGCGTGCCACGTCAGAAGGTACGCGCCAGGACATACATGGACAGTGACATAACTTTCCTGGAAATTAAGACCAAGAATAACCATGGGAGGACGAAGAAGAAGCGAGTCGAAGTGCCTGACCAGCAGATAACAGGCGAGGACGGCAACGAAGAATTCCTACAAGAGCGCGTTCACCTCAGTCTCACAGACATACATCCCACGGTGCGCAATCGTTTCCATCGCATCACACTCGTCAATAATGACAAGACGGAACGTCTCACCATTGACTATGACATAAACTTCCACAACATGGAGACACGCGAGGAAGCTAATGTCGGTCCGCTTGTCATCATAGAACTCAAACGTGACGGTAACGTCTACAGTCCAGTGCTCGACATCCTCCGTCATTTGCGCATCAAGCCCTGCGGATTCAGCAAATACTGCATCGGCATGGTCATGACCAACAAGAAGATTAAGCAAAATCTCTTCAAAAAAAAGCTATTGAAACTTCATAAATTAGCCAAATCATAAACAAAAATAATAAAACACTATAAACAGACATTAAACTCTATGGACGCTTTCAACGACATTAACCACCAGCTTGGTAATTTGATAGGTCTCACACTTTTTGACCCCCAGCACTTCATCTCACTGCTCATGCGCTTCATTGTCAACTTCGTAGTGGTGACTATCATTGCGCGTTATCTCTATTATCCTCGCGGACGCAGACGCGACTACATGTTTATCTACATCCTGATGTCCATGAGTATTTTCCTGCTGGTAAGCCTCATGGAGGGTGACGGCATGAACATTGGAGCAGCAATGGGGCTCTTTGCTATCTTCGGCATTATGCGTTTCCGTACTGAGGCCGTGCCCATTCGTGAGATGACCTACCTTTTTATGCTAATCGCCCTGAGCGTAGTGAATGCCCTCTGTAAGGCAGAATATCACCCCAAGGCCGATTACTGGGATGGCTTCGGCGTGGTCACTCTTCTCTTTGTCAACTTGGTATTCTTAGGCATGGCATGGCTGTTTGAAAGCGGAAGACTGATCAGCAGCAAGTGCAGCAAGTTCATCAAATACGACAACATCACCCTCATTGCTCCTGCAAAGCGTGCCGAGCTGATTGCCGACTTAGAGAAACGTACCGGCCTGAAAATTGAGCGTGTAGAGGTAGGCACCATAGATTTCCTGAAAGACTCATGCATCATCCGCATTTATTACGATGAGCCGGCCGATCGTGGCAACAGCATAGAAGACGTTACAAAGACACCGCGTATATGACATTACGACATCTCTTCCTTTCCTCGCTGCTTTTCTACACAGCACCTTTGCTGGCAGAGGGAGATGATGAGTTCGGCACTTGGCAGGAAATAGGCATCGAGAAAGCCATTACCAAGAGTTGGGATGTCGGGCTTGATTTGGAGTATCGTGCCCAGCACAAGGCACGCTTCTCTGCTGGATTAGGCACAAGTTACAAGCCCATTAAGAACCTCAAGTTGGGCATTGGCTATAATTTCCTTTACACAAACCGTCCTGACAAGTTCAACGACAAGAGCGACTATACGGAAATTCCCGAAAAATGGACGGAAGGCTACAACTTCTTTCCTGCATATTGGTCACCGCGCCATCGCTTTTATGCAGAGGCTACGGGTAGCGTCAAGCTATGGAAATGGCTACGTATCTCGTTGCGCGAGCGCTATCAGTTCACACATTCCAAGGCATACAATATTGAGCGATACAGGTATCGCGAGAATTTTGAAAATGTAGAGCACCGTGATTTTGACGAAAACTGGGAAGAGGTTATTTGGTACGAACTTGAGTCGGAGGTAACGCGCGATGCATGGGATACGAAGGTAGTTCCTGCCAACACAGACCAAGTGCTACGCTCGCGCCTGAAACTGGAGTACGACAAGAAGCGTTGTCCTTTCTCGCCCTTTATCTCGGCAGAGGCACACAACAGCGTGAGCACAGGCGACCACATGCTCCTGCAAAAGATGCGCACCAGTGTGGGATGCTCCTATAAGTTCCGCAAGCACAATGAAGTGTCTCTCTCCTACGTTACTACATTCTACATGTATGACCTTGAGGACGGCGAGGTCATACGCGACCGCGACCGAAGACATGCCCTCAGCATTGGTTACAAGTACAGCTTTTAACTTAGATACATATACATTTATAATATGAATACGAGAAACATTTTTGCAGCTCTGCTGCTCATGCTTTGCACCACAGTGCTGGCCGAAGACTACAAGTACCTTACCATCAGTTACGGCGGTACTGAGCAGAACATCGCCCTGCCTATCGTGAAAAAGATTACATTCCAAGACGGCAGTGTCGTAGTCACCACCACTGAAGGCGATCACACCTATCCCATCTCTATTATGGATCGCATCACATTCACTGAGACTGCAGATGCCATCAAAGCATTGCCCGAGCAGGCTGAAGACCTCACTTATGAGAATGGAACGCTTGCCGTCAAAGGTAATGGATTGCTGCATGTCTACAACGCCAGTGGCGCACTCGTCAGCATTGTAAATGTCAAGGAAGGTGCAAACATCAGCTTTGACGGACTGACCGCAGGCATCTACATCGCCCGCATGGGTAATAAGACGATCAAGGTCAAAAAGTAAATCCTCTATACTTGGAAGAGAGCCATTAAAGGTTAACCACACACTTTTTATCATGTTTACAATGAACAGGAAGTTCTCTCTCTTGGGGAGGGGAATTGGAGGAGGATTACTGCTCCTTCTATCATGCTGTATGGTGCAGGCACAGGAACAAGTGCGCATCTGGAAAGCAGGCAATGATACGCGCGTCACTACTTCTGGCATGGATTTTGCGGACGACGGCCAGTCTTTTACCATAGACGGCAACACATACAACACCAGCCAAGTGGACAGCATTACCGTGGTGCACACGGTCAGCGTCACATACGCTGGTGAGACTGCGACGATCGACTTGGGTCATGCACCTGGTGTCACTGCAACAGTCGACGGTGGTCACGTCTCCATCATCAGCACCAATGAGAAGAACGAGCTGGAGTTTGTTTTACAAGGTGCAAGCACTCAGGGATCACTGACCTACAGTGGTCCGCTCAAATGTAAGTTCTATCTGAACGGTCTCGACCTCACCAGCAACCGCGGTGCAGCTTTAGACATACAATGCGGCAAACGTGTCGACCTCATTCTCTGCCCCGGTACACAAAACTATCTGACCGATGCCCCTGGCGGCGAACAGAAAGCCGCCCTCTACTGCAAGGGACACCTTGAAGTGGAAGGTAGCGGATCTCTCACTGTAAAAGGCAACACGAAGCATGCCATCGCTACAAAAGAATACATGCAACTGAAGAAAAGCACAGGCAACATCACCGTGACCGGAGCAGTGTCCGATGCCATGCATATTGGTCAATACTTCCTTATGAGCGGCGGTACGCTGACCCTTAGCGGGCAGGCCAGTGACGGAATAGAGGTAGAGACGATGACGCTCAGTGACGACATTACGCCAAATCCCGACAAAGAGGACAACGGGCAGATGTTCATCAAGGGTGGTAGTATTAGCATCACCGTAGCAAGCGACGATGTAAAGGGAATCAAGGTACCCGGCAACATGACCATCACTGGCGGCACCTTCAACATCACTGCCAGCGGTGCCGGTAGCAAAGGAATATCGGTGGGCGAAAATATGCTCATCAACGAGGATGACAACACGACCCTCATACAAATACGTGCTACTGGCGGCACCTACGAAGACACCGTGACGGAAGAGGAGTCACGCTGTATGGGAATCAAGGTGAAAGGTAACCTCACTATCACGGCAGGTACGGTTCAAGTTGCCAACACTGGTTCCGGTTCGCGTGGCATCAAGATTGATGGTACTTACACAAAGTCTGGTACCGCCGTCGTAAGTGCCTCTATCAAGAATTAAGCCCGAACAGGTCATTAGGACATTGATTTTATCAAGACATAAAGAAAGGCGAGTCAGAATTGATTCGCCTTTCTTGTTATTACCGCCGCACGAGATTGCTGCGGAAATGACGCACGCCTATTTTCAAGAATGCATGCATCGGTTTGCAGGATGCCCTGCTACAATCCGTCGCCGTCCGCGCCGTAGCGTTTTACGTCGTCAATAACTTTAAGCAAGTATTGTCCGTACTGATTCTTGAGCATTGGTTGTGCCAGCTGACGCATGCGTTCCTCATCAATCCACCCTTTGCGGTAGGCGATGCCCTCCAGGCAGCCGACCTTGAGCCCTTGACGCTTCTCGAGCACTTCGATGTAAGTAGAAGCCTCGGAGAGAGAGTCGAACGTGCCTGTGTCGAGCCAGGCAAAGCCGCGTCCCAATGTCTGCACCTTCAGTTCGCCGTCCGTCAGGAACTGCTGGTTGACGGTCGTTATCTCGTATTCGCCGCGCGCACTGGGCTGAATATGCCTTGCCACATCCACCACCTTGTTGGGATAGAAGTACAGGCCTACAACGGCATAGTTGCTCTTGGGAGCTGCCGGCTTTTCCTCGATGGAGAGACAATTGCCCTGCTTGTCGAACTCCGCCACGCCGTAACGCTCGGGATCGTTCACCCAGTAGCCGAACACCGTGGCCTTGCCATCCTCCTCTGCCGTGCGAACGGCCTCCTTGAGCATGGCGCTGAAGCCGTTGCCCTGGAAGATGTTGTCGCCCAGGACGAGGCAGGCACAATCGTCACCGATGAAGTCTGCACCAATGGTAAAGGCCTGTGCCAGTCCGTCGGGCGAAGGCTGTTCGGCGTAGGCGAAATGCACGCCATAGTCGCTGCCATCACCCAGCAGACGCTTGAAGCCGGGCAAGTCGTGAGGCGTGGAGATGATGAGGATGTCACGTATGCCCGCCAGCATGAGCACGCTGACAGGATAGTATATCATGGGTTTGTCATAGATGGGCATAAGCTGCTTGCTGACACCCTTCGTGATGGGATAGAGACGAGTTCCCGACCCGCCTGCCAGTACAATTCCTTTCATTTTTCGCTGTATATTATCATTGTTTTTATAATGCGGTTTCATCTATCTCGTAATCGAGGCAGGTGCGCAGGCAGGTATAGGGACGTACCTTGCCGTCTGCCACTGCCACATGTTCGGGGTGTACGGCATAGGCACGCAGAGCAGCCTCGTCAGTGAAAGTGCTGTCGAGCATCACGTCGGCATCCGACGAATCAAGCCTTCCGTCCACGTTGACCTTGATGTCAACCAGTCCCGGTATGCGTCCGGCCAGTCCCTCCAGACCCGACTTAATTTCCTGCTTCACGCGTTCCTTCTCTCCGGCAGCGAGGTTCTCCCTCAGCCGCCACAATATAATGTGCTTGACCATGTTTATAGTAGTTATGTGTTTGCTTATTGACGTTTCTTCATGAATAGGTATGCGCGCTTGCACCCTGTGCGGCAGGCAGGTAATTGATTCCCCACCAGCACATCTGCAAGCAGAGGAAGCAGATCACCTGCCACAGCAGGGCCGGCTGGACGGCATCCGGCCGTCCGCGGCGCAGGTGCAGGTATATCAGATAGCAGAGCCACGTAGCGGCCGCCCATGTCTCCTTCGGGTCCCACGTCCAGTAGGTGCCCCACGCTTCCTTTGCCCAGAGCGCACCGAGCAGCATGCCGATGGTGAGGAACGAAAGTCCTACGCGCGTCAGGCCGTCGACGGCTTCGATCATGTCCTGTCCGCGCCAGAGCTGCCAGAGCGACATCACCATGGCGGCACCCGTGGTAGCGTAGGCGAACATGTAGACGATGACGTGCGGCGCAAACCACGGACTTTGCAGGGCTGGCATCAGCATCTTGCTGTGTATTTCCGGCTTCAGCAGGTTCACCATGATAAAGACTGCGCTAAGCAACGTGCTGAACGAGAGTATCCAGGGATAGCGCCAGCGGCAGTATGTCAGCAGGCCTGTCAGAGGCAGGAAGAAGGAATACCAGAGACGCGTCTCGCCCATCGTCCGCAAGGGAGGGCGCTCCAGCGCAAGCCACATCAGGGCGATGTACGAGCCGAAGACGAGCAGGCCGCAGGCCGTCAGCAGGCAGGCCGTCAGCCGCCGGCGCCCGCCAAGCGAGAGCACCGCCGCCACGACCCAGCACGCCAGGGCGGGAAGGGCAAAGAACAAAAAATCATTCCAGCTTACCATCACATTGTTCTCCTTTCATTCATTCTGCACCCGGGCTGTCCGTTCCTCCCCTTCCCTTCTCCCAGGAAGAGCGCCGCTGCCCCTGCCATCATCATAAAGATGCCGCAATAGACGCAAGGCAGCCACGGGTCGCGCACCAGTTCGAAGACGCTTATGTCGCTCTGGGCTCCCTTCGCCTCGTCGTAGCTGAGCTGGTATATCTTCCAGCCGCGCACGGCGAGGGGCTTGTTCACGCGTATCGTGTCGCGCATCACGGTTCCGCTCTTGGTGTAGACCGTCACGTCGGAGAGGAACACCGGCCTGTCCGGAGTGCCGCCGATGGAGAAGTCATGCAGCTCGATGGCGACAGGCAGATGGCGCACCCTGTGGCGCTGGTCTATGGCACGCCATTCGGTCTTGCCCTCTTCGACCGTCATGTGCAGGCGCTCCATGTCGGCATTGCCCAGCGTGCCCGCCACGAGGGCGATGAAGAAGCCAAGGTGATTGAGCAGGAAGGCAATGTTGCGCCACGTCGGGCGGCAGAGGCGGGTCATGCACACCATGCCGACGAGCAGCGTCAGCCAAAGGTACGCGAGCACGAATGGCCAGAACGACAGCATGGCGGTGATGCCGATAGGCTCCATGGCTACATGCCCGGAAGGCACCTGCCTGGTCACGCCCATGAGCACCGTC
>JAFLUV010000072.1:6591-11099 GCA_022508635.1 Prevotellaceae bacterium | reverse complement strand
ACTTCCTCTTCAAGGGTATCAATGACGCTGCTATTGTTGATCTGATTAAAAACCTCAAGATTAAGGATATTGAGATTCCCGAAATCGACAGCACCTTGTTGGCTAAGTTCGTTGTAAAGATGGATACCACTATCGTCATAGGTGACTTAACTTACAAATTTAATCCTCCCACTGAAGGTCAGATAGTTCCTGTCAAGTTTACAAAGGATGCTTATGGAGAACTTGAAGTTGACAAAGCGTTGTTCATTGATCTCAAAAAGGACGTAGTTGAGGAAACAACGATTGCAGTAACGACCAAGGGTAAAACAAATACGGGATCTGCTATGCTTGTCGTACCTGTAACTGATGATAACGGCAATATCGTCGGCAATGCTACAATAGAGCTTGAAGAATCACAGGTTAAGGTCAGCATTGAGAATGGTAAAATCATGCTCAACACACAGGAAGTTGCTGTGCTGGAGGCAAACACCATTATAACAAGTGGCGATGCTAATGGAACTTATGCTATCGAAGACTCAGATTTGGGCGATAGCGGAACATACACGAAGAGCATCACGATAGTGTTTGAGTATGACTTGAAAGATGCTGCAGAGGGACTTTGGGGTCTTGCTGCGGATGCTCTTGGCAATATCAACGACGACCTGCTTAAGCAGATTCGCGACATCGTTAAGGAGTTGAACAACGTACTTGACAAGATCAACAATTACGAAGGCGTTGTCAACAATACAATTGATGGCTACCTTGACAAGGTTCGCGACTACCTTGACAAGATCAACAACAAGACTGTCGGCTTCATAAACTCTATTAACAACCGTTTCCAGCCCTTCATGGTCGTTTCTGACGCTAAGGGTATTAAGAGATTAAGCGGAAGCAAGAACTATCCCACGGTAGTGAAGTCGACCGTTACGCTCTACCCGACCACTCAGACGATGGAGCTCCTTGTTCCCGTTGCCAGAAAGCACGTGGCAGTAACCAATGTCTTCAAGGGTAACGAAAGTGCCCAGGGAGGCGACGACGACTGCGAGGCTTGCCTGAAGGCTGCCAACAATGGTCAACTCAATAAAGTACTGGATGGTAACGTTCGTCAGATTAACCTGCAAGGCTTGAAGTCCGGCTACGTATACGAGATTGCATACTCCGGCCTTGACTTCCACGGCAACATTGCAACACGTAAGTACTACGTTACCGTGAAGTAAAAACAATTCGTCGAACCTGAAATAAAGAGAACAATTATGAGAATAAAGAATATAATGATGTCTGCTGCCCTGCTTGCCGGATGCCTCACCGCATCCGCGCAGCAGACAGCAGCGCCTGTCGAAGGTTTCAACCACCACTGGTATGTTCAGGCTCAGGCAGGCGGACAGTATACTGGAGGCGAAATCAGCTTCGGCGACCTTCTCTCTGGCAACGTTCAGATAGCAGGCGGCTACCAGTTCACTCCGGTGTGGGGTCTGCGACTCGCTGTCAATGCTTGGCAGAGCAAGGGTGGCACAGATTTCAGCTACATGGAGAAAAACGGAGTGTTCCTTGGTGTGCAGAGCTGGAAATACAACTATGTTGCCCCGACGTTTGACGTTGTCTGCGACCTTGGCAACTGGATTCTCGGCTACAAGCCGGATCGTCTGTGCAACTTTGGCCTGCTGGCAGGCATCGGTGCAAACATTGGCTTTGGCAACGATGATGCAGCGGTTGTAAGAGCTGCTGCTATTGCGGCAAGCCACCAGGTAAACGTGATAGATCCCGAGGCACACTTGATGCCCCTGATCTGGGATGGTACGAAGGCTCGTTTAGTTGGCAAGTTCGGTGCATACGTTGACTTCAACATTAACCGTCGCCTTTCGCTCGGAGTGGAAGTGAATGCCAATATGCTCTCAGACAGCTACAACTCCAAGAAAGCCCTCAACGCAGACTGGTACTTCAATGCACTGGCTGGCGTGAAGGTAAGACTTGGCAAGGTTACCAAGGAAGTTCAGCCGAAAACCACGGCACCTGTCATTGTGGAGAAGATCGTAGAGAAGATTGTGGAGAAGCCCGTAGAAAAGATTGTCTACAAGGAAGCTCCCGTGGCAAAGCGTGAACCGCTGCGCCGTGACATCTTCTTCAACATCCGCGGCTCTCAGGTCAGCAAGACCGAAATGCCTAAGGTGGAAGACATCGTAACTTACCTCAACAAGTATCCCGAGGCAAAAGTAACTGTTACAGGCTATGCAGACAAGGGCACGGGTAATCCGAAGATCAATGTCGGCTATGCTCAGAAGCGTGCTCAGATTGTGGCCGATTTACTGGTTAATTCGTATGGAATCTCTCGTAGTCGCATTGTTGTCGACAGCAAGGGTGACAGCGTTCAGCCATACGAGCAGAACAACCTGAATCGTGTCAGCATCTGCATTGCCGAGTAGTATGTTGAGCAGTAGCATATAATTAACTAACAAGGAAAAATTCCCCCGTTATTCTGCTTTTTGCAAAGTGGCGGGGGAATTTATTTATCATATTTACCAGAAGCATTTGCTATATATAATATACATGAAAAGACTTTGCTTATTCCTGTTCTTCATATTGATGCTGGGCATAGACAAGACTTGGGGACAATATGGCACAGGCTTTACTGGCAACGGCTACTATCGTGTTCGCAACCTTGCCACAAATCGTTATATCTATGTGACGGACAACAAGGACTATTATGACATGACCCGCGACATAGAGGATTTCCAAGCTATCCAGCTGTGGAAGGATGCCAACCGCTATATATCTGACCCTGGAAGTGTTATCTACATTGAGAAAAAGAATAGCGAGAACTTTGACCTCCAGGCTCAAGGCACAGGCGTACATTCGCTGACCGGCTACTATGTGGGGGTAACTGAAAGTGCTGGCACATACACCGTTTCCGCCAGCGTGACGAAGGCTGGCATACAAGTGACAAAATACCTTTCGGACACAGAGCAGTCCTCGTCTGACCAAGGAACAATAGGAACAAGCGGAAAACTCAACTATCGCAAGTGGATTGTGGACAAGATAGAGACGAACCACGCCACCAACTACTTTGGCATCAGACCCACGATAGAGGCAGACGGCAAATTCTATCAGCCGTTCTATGCTGCCTTCCCGTTCAAGGTATCAAACCCTAACATGCATGTCTACTACATCAACATAGTGGAGGACAAATATGCGACCATGAAAGAGATAAAGGGCGAAGTGCCGGCTGGAACACCGGTCATCATCGAGTGTGTTTCTACTAACCCGGCCGAGAATCGCATCGAGCTCCTCAATTCCTCACCGGCAGAGGTAAAGGGCAACCTGCTTGGTGGTGTCTACTTCTGCAACGGCAACCGTCCTGCGGCATCGGTTGATGCGTATACCGCTTTTGACGCTGACAAGATGCGTGTCCTTTCTGTCGTAGACGGCCAGCTCATCATTACGAACAATGCGGACGACCGCCTCAGTGAAATAAAGGTCGTAGACTATTCGACATACGAAATAAAAAAGATCAAGTGCATTCCTGCCAACACCTGCTACCTGAAGTCAGACTTCGACACCCCGGCAGAAATTCCCGTGTTTGTCGATGGGCAGGTTCCTGACGGCATAAGTAATATCAGTGCCGAGCATAAGTCTATTTCAGAAGGCGTCTATTCCCTCTGCGGTACACGGCTCAGGACGGCAAACGATTTGCAGGATTTGCCAGCCGGTCTGTATATCGTGAACGGAAAGAAAGTTATGCTTCCCTGATTACCGAAAATTGTATAAACCTTCATGAGATTGATTATCTAAGCGTCTAAGAACGATGAGGAAGTTTGCAACATTTCTTTTGAGCCTTTCGCTGTCGGTATTAACGTCAGCTCAGACAGAGAAGCATTCCATTGTCTCTGTATTGAGTCAGAAGAGCATTCTGAACCACATGGATGTTGGTGTGAACGTGGGTACGACGGGCATAGGCATTGACGCCGCAGTACCTGTGGGGAACTATGTGCGTGTACGTGCTGGCTACCACTACATGCCAAGATTCACAATCAACTCCAGTTTCCCCGTCGAGACGCGAGGAGGCAGCCTTAGCGAATCGGACTTGAACCATTACATGGACAAGATGAGCAGCATAACCGACATCTTGGAACAAAATGGAATCAACCTCGACAACTATCCTAAGGAAAGAGAATTAATAGAGAAGTTTAGCGGCGTAAACCTAAGGGACAAAGTCTCAATGGGAATGAAGCCAAGCATGCATCAGTTCAAGCTTCTGGTAGATATCCTTCCGCTCAAAAACAACAAGCATTGGAGCCTGACGACGGGCATCTTTGTGGGACCTGCCACAGTAGGCAATGCATGCAACCTGACTAAGGAAACGCAATTGTTGCAGGCGATCAATGCCTACAACGAGCTGTACGTCATGTCCTGCACCGATGAAATGTTTGGCGGAACGGACATCTCCTACAAAGGCAAGCGGCTCAAGGAAGTCTTCACCCAAATGGGAGTTGCAGGCTTTCCTCTTGGAACATTCGCCCGGGATATCAAGTATA
>JAFLUV010000072.1:0-6491 GCA_022508635.1 Prevotellaceae bacterium | reverse complement strand
AGAAATGGAAGTAAGCAAAGTGCGTCCCTACATTGGGTTCGGCTACAACACGCACCTCTCGCGTGACAAGCGTTGGCGCATGAACGTCGATGCCGGTGTGATGTTCCTTTGCGGTGCTCCCAAGGTGTACGTGGACAACGTTTATTGCATTGACGAAACGCACATCAATCCCGATAACGAGGAATACGACATAGTCCGTCCGAATGACGACTGGACGGACTATGTCGTAGATTCTCCCTTGTCACACATAGATTTGGTTCGCGACGTGCAGGGAATTCCTGGCAAGGTGGGTGACTTGGTGAGCGTTGCGTCCAAGTTCAAGGTCTACCCGAATGCTACGGTAACTTTCTCGTACCGCTTGTATTAGAGCATTACTGCAAACCTGACAATGGCTCTAATCCTCTAATGACTATTTTGGACAAAAAAAGAGGATATGCCTATTGGGGCACATCCTCATGGGCGTGATTGTGGTTTGTTAGAGCGCCAGCTCTGCACCAGCCTTAAACTTAACCACCTTTTTGGCGGGAATGGTAATAGCCTTGCCTGTTGCAGGGTTGATACCCTTGCGTTCGCAGCGTTCTGCAACGGCAAATGTACCAAAACCAACCAAAGCCACTTTGTCACCGGCCTTAACTGCAGCAGTAATGGCATCCAATGTTGCATCCAATGCCTTCTTTGCATCTACCTTGCTCAAACCTGCGCCCTCGGCGATCTTTGCTACTAATTCTGTCTTATTCATAGCGGGAAAAATTAATGTGTTGTTTGTAAATAGGTTATTTATTCTAATCTCTTTCGTGGTTTTGCCTTACAAATATAGAGAAACTTGCATGAACAGCAAAGGAAATGAATAAAAAAATACTATAAATAGTGAAAAATTACTACGTTTGAGACATTTTGCCCTCCTGCTATGTCTATTTTTCGTACCTTTGCAGGCGAAAAAGAAACAACAGACATATCGCAATGAATGCCATGCCCCCTATTACGAAAAACCTGCTCATCATTAACGTGCTCTGTTATCTTGCCACCCTGGCTTTCAGTACGCACGGCATAGACCTCACCGAATTCTTCGGTCTGCATTTCGTACTGGCAAGCCATTTCCGCCCTTGGCAACTCTTCACCTACATGTTCATGCACGGAGGCTGGCAGCATCTTTTCTTCAACATGTTCGCCGTATGGATGTTCGGACGCATCATGGAGCAAACGATGGGGCAGGGACGCTTCCTCTTCTACTACCTCACATGCGGACTGGGTGCCGGCGTGGCACAAGAACTGGTGCAACTGACAGAGTATTGGTACAACGGTTTCGGCAACTATGACCACATATCGCTTGGCGGGACGCTCATCCCCATGGCAGACTACCTGAATCAATGGAACACCGTAGGTGCCTCGGGCGCCGTCTATGGCATCCTGCTTTCTTTCGGCATGACATTCCCGGAGGAACGCATGTTCATCTTCCCTCTGCCTGTGCCCATCAAGGCAAAGTATTTCGTCATAGGCTATGCCGTCATTGAACTTCTCTCTGCACTCTCGCAAAAAGGTGACGGCATAGCGCACATGGCTCACCTGGGTGGTATGCTCGTAGGCTTCCTGCTGCTCCTCTACTGGCGTGGCGGAAATAACAGAAACGGACGCGGCGGTTACAGGAACTACAGACGCGACAACACGTGGGACAGCTTCCGCTACCATTTTTCCGCGCTATATAGCAAACTCTCCGCATTATGGCAGAAGAAAGAACCGCACATTGATGTAACCTATGGCGGACAATATAATCGCGAAACAATTTATCGCCAACAGAAGAAACAGGATGAAGAAGAGCTTAACCGCATTTTGGACAAGATAAAGAAAAGCGGCTATAGCCAGCTCACGGAAGAAGAGAAGCGACGCCTCTTCGACATCAGCAAAAAGTAGACACATATATAATGAAGCGTTTGGCAATCAGCCTCTTTTTGGGTGCCAACCTCTGCAATACGATATTGTTGTGGTTGTGTGTGGCACTAACCTTCGTCCCGCCTGATATCATTCCTCACCTCTCGCTCCTGACGCTGGCATTCCCTGTATTCCTCGCCATAGAAATACTTTTTATATTATTCTGGCTGATATTTTACATACGGATGGCATGGACGTCTGTCGTAGGGCTGCTTGCCGTAAGCAGCTATATCCTTGACTATTCTCCCCTGCATTTTACAGACAACACAGACAAAGCCGACGGCACCATGACCGTCATATCCTACAACGTGGGCGACTTGTCAAGCAAAGAACAACAAGGCGAGCTATTCCAGTTCCTTGGGACTACAGATGCCGACATCATTTGTCTGCAGGAGGTGACTTCGCATCTCCTCAAGAACAACAAGGAATGGCTTGACTCCGCTGCATACCAGATCCTGCAGAGCGGCAGCATAGCCATCCTCTCGCGCCATCCCTTTCTGAGTGACACTATTCGCATCAATTTCCCCACCCGATCCAATCGCAGCATTGCCTGCTGGATAGATCTCAATGGAGACAGCCTGCTCCTCATCAATAATCATCTGGAAAGCAACCACCTGAGCGTAGAAGAAAAGAACGAATTCGTCAATACTATCACAGACCCGCACCGCCAGACGATCAAGAGCAGTTCACGCAGGCTTATGGGCAAACTGAGTGAAGCCGCAGGCTATCGCGGAGCACAAGCCGATAGCGTCTGCGCCTTCATCAGCCAGCATGCCTCACATCCAACCATCGTCTGTGGCGACCTCAACGAGACTCCCATCTCCTACGTCTATCAGCAACTCGATCGCCATCTCCTGTCTGCTTATCGAGAAGCAGGCTATGGTCCCGGATTCTCCTACTCACGTCGTTCCTTCCCTGTACGTATCGATCACCTCTTTCACTCACCCCATTGGACATGCACCGCATGCCGCATAGATCGCACCATTCCACTATCTGACCACTATCCGCTCATCGTCCATTTGCAGAGAAAAGTGCAATAAAACTCCTTTTATGTATAAAAAACTGACAAAAAACGCTTTGCTTTAAGGAAAAAAGCGTATCTTTGCACGCTATCATGCATAAATGAAACAAATATAAACAAAAAACAAATAATTTAACAACAATGCAAAACAAAGGATTTATAAAGGTTTTCGCGCTCCTGCTGACGCTGGTGTGCATCTTTTACCTGAGTTTCTCCGTTGTAACTAACCACTTCGAGAGCAAGGCTGAAACTATCGCACAGACAGAAGGCCAAGAAGCAGCCGACCGCTATCTTGACTCCCTGCTCAACAACAAAGTGTATTGCAACGTATGGACTCTGAAAGAATGCCGCGAGATGGGTATCGGTTTGGGACTCGACCTCAAAGGCGGTATGAATGTCATCCTTGAGGTAAGCGTGCCCGATGTCATTAAGGCACTGTCCGACCACAAGGAGGAGACCAACGAAAACTTTCGTAAGGCTGTAGAACAGGCAACGATAAGTGCCCAGAGCAGCCAGAGTGATTTTATTACCTTATTTATTAAGAATTACAAGGAACTGGAGCCCGACAAGGCTCTCGCCGAACTCTTTGCCACACAACAGTTGCGTGACAAGGTAACCACCAAAAGCACCGATGCAGAGGTAGAGCACGTGCTCCGCACTGAACTGAAGAGCGCTATCGACAATTCTTACAACGTGCTCCGTACTCGTATTGACCGCTTTGGCGTGGTACAGCCCAATATCCAGACTCTTGAAGGTCAAGAAGGCCGTATCATGGTGGAAATGCCCGGCGTGAAGGAACCAGAACGCGTGCGTAAGCTCCTGCAAGGTAGCGCCAATTTGGAATTCTGGGAAACGTACAATACACAGGAGATTGTTCCCTTTCTCATCTCCCTTGACACCAAACTTGCTGCAGCATTGAGTACAATTGAGGAAATGATAGTCGATGAGGCACAGGCTGACGCTCATACCGATGAACTCACAAGCGAAGCATCTGCCGACACTGTCAAAGCTGTTACCGACCTTGCTTCTGTCGTAGCTGAAAAGGATGGTGAAACTACGCAAAGCTTCTCTGCTGCTGACATTGAAAAGGCACGCAAGCAGCATCCTCTACTCAGCCGTCTGCAACTTGCACAAGGTGCCTATAGTTGTGTGGTAGGCTTTGCCAGCAAACGCGACATGGCCGCCATTGACGAGCTCCTCACCTCTCCCGAAGCGAAGGAAGTACTCCCTGCTGACCTTCGTCTCTTATGGGGTGTGAAAGGCATGGGCGAAGGTGCTGGTGCCAATATCTACGAGCTTTACGCTATCAAGGTAACCGAACGTAATGGCCGTGCCCCCCTCGAAGGTGATGTCGTGACCGATGCCAGTGACTCTTTTGATCAGCATGGTAGTCCCTGCGTGAGCATGAAGATGAACGTTGACGGTGCACGCCGTTGGGCAGCCCTCACCAAGGCTAACCTCAAGCGTAGCATAGCCATCGTGCTCGATGACAATGTTTATAGTGCTCCCACGGTGCAGAACGAAATTACAGGTGGTAACTCAGAGATAACAGGCAACTTCACTGCAGAGGATACCCGCGACCTTGCCAACGTGCTCAAGTCTGGTAAGATGCCTGCTCCCGCTAAGATCGTGAGTGAAGAAATCGTTGGTCCTTCTCTTGGTGCAGAGTCTATCCGACAAGGCATCTGGAGCTGTGTCATTGCTTTCGTTATCCTCATGGTTTACATGGTTACGATGTACGGCATTATCCCTGGAATGGTTGCCAACGGCGCACTTATCCTTAACCTTTTCTTCACCATTGGTATTCTGACCAGTTTTCAAGCTGCCCTCACCATGAGCGGTATCGCCGGTATGGTTCTGTCGCTAGGTATGGCAGTTGATGCCAACGTTCTTATCTACGAACGCACGAAAGAAGAGCTGAAAGCTGGCAAGAAGGTACGCGAAGCACTCGCTGCCGGTTACAGCAACGCTTTCAGCGCCATTTTGGACTCGAACCTGACATCAGTCATTACGGCTATCATTCTGTATTACTTCGGTACAGGACCTATCCGCGGTTTTGCCACAACGTTACTCATCGGTATCTGTGTCAGCTTCTTCACTGCTGTGTTCCTCACTCGCGTTGTCTATACGCAGGTTATGGAAAAGGACAAATGGCTTCACCTGACGTTCAGCACGTCTATCGGTAACAAAATTTCCTTCCAGAACCCCGCCTATAAGTTTATGAGCGCCTACAAGCGTAGCTTTACTATCTTTGGTATACTGACCATCATCAGCATTTGCTTCATGCTGACACGTGGTTTCAGCAAGAGTATTGACTTCACAGGCGGTCGTAATTTCGTCGTATTATTCGAAAAGCAAGTACCACCTGAAACAATTCGTGGCCTGCTTGCTGAAGCCTTCCCTGAAAGCAACACCAGTGCCATTGCACTGGGTACAGAGGGCAGGACTATCCGTATCTCCACTAACTATCGTATCGAAGAGGACGGCATTGAGGTAGACAGCGAGATCGAAGCTAAACTTTTTGACACGTTTAAGGGCGCGAACCTGCTTTCTGACGACCTTATTCTCGAAAACTTCATCAATCGTGACGAACGTGCCGGCGGCTCTATCATTAGCAGCCAGAAAGTGGGTCCTTCCGTTGCAGAAGATATTACCTACGGAGCCATTTGGAGTGTCATCATTGCCTTCATTGCCATCTTCGTCTATATCTTCATCCGTTTCCGAAACCTGTCATTCTCCATCGGTGCCATCACTGCGCTTCTTGTGGATATCATCCTCATCTTAGGTATGTATAGTATCTGCTGGGGCTGGATGCCTTTCTCACTTGAGATAGACCAGACATTCATTGGTGCAGTACTGACAGCTATCGGTTACTCTATCAACGACAAGGTGGTTGTCTTCGACCGTATTCGCGAGTTCCTCCACCTCTATCCCAAGCGTAATCGTCAGGAGCTTTTCAATTCTTCACTGAACAGCACCCTGAACCGCACCATCAATACCTCTGTCTCTACGTTCATCGTACTGGCAGTTATCTTCTGCCTCGGCGGCAATAGCATTCGCTCTTTCGCCTTCGCAATGATTTTGGGTGTTGTCTTCGGTACGCTGTCATCTATCTTCATTGCTGCGCCCACAGCTTACCTTACACACGGCAAGACCATTGTTGAAGAGGCAGAGAAGAAGAAGTAAGTATTCAATACAGTATCTACTCCTTTTATAGGGTTACGGAACTCTATTTTAGGGAAATAAGATAGGGGGATGTGTCAAGACTGAGACATCCCTTTATTTGTATCACGAATCGGACGCAACAGCGGAGCATAGTATGGAAGATGAAAACATGTAAAAATAACGTGAGCTCGATGAATTCACGTCAAGCTTAGAAAAATGAGTCGTAGCCCATAGGATTCAGTCAAGAAAACCGGAATGCCCTTTGAGGTCTACTCTGCGAAGAAAAGGCTGGACAAATGGTGTCGTGGCGAAGAACCGCTCTTAAAAAAGACGACCTACGGCCGTGCCACTATTTTTATGAAGGCATAGCCTCTTACTT
>JAFLUV010000071.1 GCA_022508635.1 Prevotellaceae bacterium | reverse complement strand
GTAATTCGAACAACTACCGATTGTTTCCCTAACAACTACCGATTGTTTCCCTAACAACTACTGATTGTTTTCTAAACAACTACTGATTGTTTCCCAAACAAACACCGATTGTTTTCCAAACACAGACCGGTTGTTTTTCAAACAAAGTCTGGTCGTTCTTACAAAAACTGGACAGAGATTTACAGAAACAGGACAGAAGTTCCGCGAAAAGCAGCACGCTCGTCCTTACAGAAACAGGACAATGAATTACAAAAACTGGACAGAAGCTTCACGAAAAGCAGCACGCTCGTTCTTACAGAAACTGGACAAAGAATTACAGAAACAGGACAAAGAATTACAGAAACAAGACAGAAGACGGAACGAATACCCATAAAATGGAGAGAGAGAATCCGTATAGAACAGACCCCCTCTCTCGCCCATCAAGTACTCTGAGCCACTACGGGGACTCGAACCCCGGACCCACGCATTACGAATGCGTTGCTCTACCAACTGAGCCATAGTGGCATCCCAGAATGTCAATCACCAAAGTTGCGGTGCAAAGGTACGACATATAATTCAAAAATCAAAATTCACGAATCATTTTTTTGCCATTCCTGTGAAATTATGTACTTTTGCACCCGCTAAGACAAGGCACACACCATGCAACAGCGACATAAAAAGACCATAAGCATCCTCGCAGGCACGCTCGCACTGACGGCCGCCATCGCCGCCCTCGCCTGCTCGCTCCTCACCGCAAAGGTGACCGCCGCAGACGGCCAGGAAAGCCGCATCATATACATCGACCGCGACGACACGCCCGACAGCGTCAGGACAAAGTCCGCACTCGGCTGGCGATGGAACCTCTACACGAAGCTCCTGCCCTACCGCCCGCGCACCGGACGCTACCGCATAGAGTCCGGCACCACATGCCTCGCACTCTACCGGCAGCTCCGCAGCGGCATGCAGGAACCCGCAAAGCTCCTCGTCCCCACATCGCGCACCATGCCGAAGCTCGCCGCAGCACTCTCCAAGAGCCTCATGGCCGACTCGGCAGAGATAGCATCCGCACTGACCGACAGCACATTCTGCGCCGACCACGGCTACACCACCGCAACCATCCCCGCACTCTTCATCCCCAACACCTACGAAGTCTACTGGGACACCTCCGTCGAAAAGCTCATAGAACGCATGCAACGAGAAAACCAGCGCTTCTGGACGGCCGAGCGGAAAGCCAAGGCCGAAGCCTGCGGACTGAGCCGCGAACAGGTAGCCACGCTCGCAAGCATCGTAGACGAAGAGACCGCCAACAACGACGAGAAACCCATCATCGCAGGCCTCTACCTCAACCGGCTCCGCCGGGGAATGCCGCTGCAAGCCGACCCCACCGTCAAGTACGCCACGGGAGACTTCGCACTGCGCCGCATCCTGAACGTCCACCTCAAGACAGAAAGTCCCTACAACACCTACCGCATAAAAGGACTGCCCCCAGGCCCCATCCGCATCGCAAGCATCGCAGGACTGGAAGCCGTGCTCAACCACGCCGAGCACAACTACCTCTACATGTGCGCCAAGGAAGACTTCTCCGGCACGCACAACTTCGCCTCGACGCTCTCCGAGCACTACCGCAACGCACGGCGCTACAGGAAAGCCCTCAATGCACGAGGCATCAGATAGTCCCGCGGCACAAAGCATCAGACAGCCCGCGGCACATTCAGCCCCCGCTCACCGGACAACAAAGGCATCCGTCCCGGCAACACCCTGTTCTCACCGGAACGGACGACAACCTTCGTCCTGACAAAACCACGTTACAAAGACTTCTTAGCAACGGCCGGAACGGACGACAACCTTCTTCCCGTAACTTCTCACTAACGGCCGGAACGGACAACAACCTTCTCCCAATAACTTCTCACTAACGGCCGGAACGGACAATGAGCGTACGCAGTCGCTCGTTGAACTCCCCGGCACCCATCAGCTCGGAAACAGGCAGGTGCATGCGATAGCGCCAATAGTGCCTCGGATTGGCAGGCACGTTGATGCGCTCCGACTCCGCATCAGGATTGCGCAGCCCCTCGTCCACCGAAAGCCAGTCCTGAAGGCTGATAAGGCAAAGCATGGACGGAGAATTGAGATGACGCGCCACAATCTCCTCGCAAAGCCACCCGGCAGGTTCCGCAGGAGCCGCACCGTCGCGCCCGAGCACCGTATTGTAGTAGAGCCTCGTCCGCCCGGGATTCTCCTTCCACCAGAGCCTGAGCGTCGGCATGTCGTGCGTGAAGATAGTGGCAACGCTGCGATAAGGATTGCAGTGAAGCTGCGAGAAAGCCACGCCATACGCCTTCGGCATAGTCTGTATCTCAAGGCTCAGGATGCCCAGCTGTCGCATCACGGGCTCGACACAGGCAGGCACCATTCCCAGGTCCTCACCGCACACCAGCATGTTGCTGGCCCCAATAAGAGCCGGAAGCTTCCGCATGGCCTGCGCCGCCCAGAAGTCATTGTGCCGGTGGAAGAAAAAGTCCTCATAAAGGCGGATGAAAGCATCCTGCTCGTGTCTGGGCAGCGACAGCCAGGCACTTTCGCCTATCACGCCAATGCGAGGATGATAAAGCCGCTCCCCCGTCCCTTCTGCAGAAGAAGCATGGTGACGAACGAAAAGCTCTTCATGGAACCTCAGGCCATAGGACTCTATCTCACCGACACTCATGGGCAATGCCGGCGAGAACTGTCCGAGCATTGCCGTAGGACTGTCCTTGGGACTCTGCCAGATGCGGAAGAAGCCCAGGATATGGTCGATGCGATAGGCACTGAAATAACGCGACATGCCGCCGAGCCTCTGCCGCCACCACAGGTAATCGTCGGCCGCCATACGTTCCCAGTCGTATGTCGGGAAGCCCCAGTTCTGTCCCGTCGGCGAGAAATCGTCGGGCGGAGCACCGGCCGACATGTCCATGTGGAAGAGATGCGGCTCCTGCCAAGCCTCTACGCTGCAGGGACTGATGCCGATGGGCAAGTCCCCCTTAAGGAAGACCCTGTGCCGGCGGGCATAGTCGGCAGCCTCGGAAAGCTGGCGGTGCAGGACGTACTGCACGAAAGCATAGTACCCCACCTCGCCGGCATGACGCCTTGCATAGCTTGTGACAGCACTGCGATTGTACGTCCCGAACTTAGGCCACCGTGAGAAAGAGGCAGTGCCATAGGTGTCGCGCAGATGACAGTACACACAATAGGGTTGCAGCCACTCGGCATTCTCGCGAAGGAAAGCCCGGTAGGCAGGCTTCTGGCTAACGCTGCGACGCTGCTCCTCATAGAAGCAGTGGAGATACGCCTCCTTCAGTCGGATAACCTCCACATAATCCAGGGCAGGCAGTGCATTCAGCTTCTGCCAACGCTGGCGGAAGGATGCAAGCACCGTTTCGTCAGAAAGGCGCAGCTGTCTGAGGTCTGCATAGATGGGATGCAAGGCATGTACGCTGACGGCATTGTAAGGATAGCTGTCCAGCTCAGAGCGCGTCTGCGTAGTGTCGTAAATGGGAAGGAGCTGTACGGCATGCATTCCCGTCCGGACAGCCCAGTCGACAATCTCTCTTAAGTCGCCGAAATCCCCTACCCCCTGACTGTCTTCCGTCCGGAGCGAGAAGAGGGGTACGACAACGCCTGCCACCTTCCAGTGCGGAGCACTGATTCGCACCTCGTCGTCGGAAAGAGCCACGACCCATCCTCCACTGACCGTCGGCCACTGGGCATTCATGTCAGGAGCCTGCCTGTTGTCACCTTCCTCCCACTTCACGTCGGCCGTCTCCTCTTCCCCGTCAGGTGGTAGGATAACATATTTATATTGGAAAGGAAGGCGCAAGCCGTCGGCACTGATGGAAAGGATCCATTCGTGACGGGCAGAAGGTATCATAGGCAAAGCCCGCCGTATGTCCCAGTTTCCCAAAGCAGGCTGGTCACCGACCAATGCGACCCTCTCGCCCGGAGACAGCTGTGGTGCCTGTACGCGAAAGAGACAGGTACGCGGGAAGAGAGCCATGGTGCATGCAGGAAGCTGCCCTTGTCCCGTGGCAGCGATGTAGGCATCTGTATAGCAGTGTGACGAGTTCGAGACATCGCGCCAATGGTCGACAAAGAAGTAGGTACATGCATCGTCAGCAGGAAACAGGCGCGGCACAGCATCCCACTCACGGCGCAGTATGTTGTTCCCCTGCCATTGAGCATCGCCTGCGCTTTGCTCCCTGTCCTTTGCCCTTGTGATGATATAGGAATAGCTCAGCTGTTTCGTATAGGCACGCAGGGTGCAGCGTTTCCTCCAGGTGTAACCATCCTCCGTATCAAGCGGGATACGTTCCAGATGTGTCTTGCCCTCTGCTGAAAGGAAGCAGAGTTCCACCTCCACATTTTGTCCCCACTCCGTACGGTATTCTACAGAGAAGTATAATGTCATAGTTATCTTGTTAATTGGATTTTGCATAACAAAGTTAGGGGAAAATCATTGAATTAACAAGCATGAGAGAAGAAAAAGAAAGAAAAACTTGCAGGATACAAGGGAAAAGCATAACTTTGCAATACAATTGAAAGCCCAAAGAGCTCCGCAGCTGGCAGAGCAATGACAGACAGACGGGCGTACTGGTTCGATCGGGATACTCATCAAATTATTATTTACTACCGAGAAAAGTTTCGCTTGCCAATGGCGTGCCATCCCATTACATGGTTAGGTGGATTACAAAGGCATGTGAACTCTCAAAACCTGTTTTTCGGAGTTTCATCACATCACCAGTGCGCCCTTTTCTTTTTATCCATCTTATCCATTTATCCATTCTGTTCCCCGCGCAACACACGAATTACCTCGTCGTCGCTATCGGTCAGACAAAGGATAAGATTCTTGTATGTACCGTTATCCACAAGTTTCATCATCAAAGGCCAGACGGGGACTCTTTCCGTCCAAAACGCCTTGTTCAGGAAAATCATCGGAGAAGAATAGCCATAGGTCAAATAATGGTTCTGTACTGCTTCCTGGAAAACTTCTTGCAAAGTGCCGGCACTGCCTGGGGTATAAAGGATACCACCACGGGCAATCGTGAGGATGCCGTTCTCGCGGATGCTGTTGTCGAAGTACTTGGCAATGTGTGTGGCAAGCGGTGTGGAAGGTTCATGCCCATAGAGCCATGTTGGAATGCCTAAGCTCTCGTAACCCATGTTGGGATAACTGTCGTGCACTTGCCAGGCAGTCGGCAACCATAGAGGGTCGGTATAAAACGGAGCGACACGCATGACGGAGAGAGCCTCTTGCAATTCTTCTTCGCTACGTCCTGCCATCCATGCTCCTAAATGCGTTGCCTCCATTGCACCGGGACCGCCACCCGTTATCATTAGAAAACCTGCTTCCGTCAGGCGCTTACTCAGCCTTGCCACCATACTGTACGAAGCGTCCTGGCGCGAAAGGCCATGACCGCCCATCACTCCGACAAGGCAACGCTCGTCGAAACGGGCAAGATAGTCGTGCAGGCAATCGCTGACGGAATGGTCATGCAGGGTGCGTGCCAAGGTCTCCTTGATGTCGGTGACTTGTTTCCCCTTCTTCAGATAGTGGCGATAGACACGCCCGTCGTAGCACTTCTCATAACTCTTCGGAACATCGGGCGAATAGCCGTCGTACAACTCTTCGGGCGAATAGAGATGAGTGGGGAAAGAGAATGTTTCACCCATGTTAGGCAGAAAGAGACAATCGCGAGACTGACGCTTGAGCCCCATCGGCAGTTTACAACTCAGGAAAAGACACTCACGATAGACATGTCTCAATGCAAGTTCCGGTACAGCAGCAAAGTCCACACTCTGGAAGGCATAGCGCCTCAATTCTTGTCTATGTTCTTGTAGTAGCTGAGTCAATTCACTGTTTTCCTTAATCTGCCGGTACCTGTCTCTTGCCATGTTGCGTGCTTTTAATATCATTGCATGACAAAGTTACGTATTTTCACGGGAAATACAACATTTATGTGCAGAAAAAGATGTATCTTTGCATTCGTTTCGCAGTTATCCCTGGATGAACGCATACAAGTCTCTATTGTTTTTTTGCAGCATTCTGGCAGGTCTTGTCCTGCTCTGCACCTGCTTCCCTTCCGCCGGTTTGCCTTTGGGAGAAAGCATTCGTCTGCGCTTCCCTGCTTTGGCTGAAGTTATGGGAGGAGACGAAGAAGAGGCATATACAGCCTATGAAGAGGTTGACACCTTGCCTCCACTTACCCCGGAGGAATTGCTGCAAATGCGCCAAGACTCGCTAAACAACATGCAGATAGAGAAGTTCCGCGCCTACTGTACGACTGATGCCGCACGTATCTACATGCCCGACGACGATGAGACATACTTGGACGGACTTTGGCAGGCATTGCAAGGGGCGGACAAACGGCATGTGCGCATCATGCACTACGGCGACTCTCAGATAGAATGTGATCGCATCACAAGCCTTCTTCGCCAGCGTTTTCAGGAGGAATTCGGAGGTATGGGCGTAGGATTAGTGCCAGCCTTGCAAAGCATTCCTACCTTCACCCTCAATTCAAGCATCGTTCCCGACGACCTGCCGCAATACCTGGCCTACGGTCCTGCTAACATGCGTATCCCTGACAATTTCTACGGTCCGATGGCCAAGGTGACGCACATCCCCGAACATGCCACCATACAACTCACGGGAATCGGCGGAAAGGACTATTCCTGCTCACGCAGCTTCAGCCGTATTACCGTCATGACCCGGCAGCCAGCAACCTTGCTTGTAAAGACAAACAACGAAGAAGAGGAAGCACAGGAGATGGAACTGACAAGCGGAGAAGAACCTTGTTTCTACAGCACATCAATGGGAAGAGCCGTAGGTAGCGTCACATTGGAGGTGCAGGGCGAAACGGATATTCTGGGTATTCAGTTAGACGGAACGACTGGCATCAGCATGGACAACATCCCCATGCGCGGTAGCTCGGGCAGAGACCTGACAACTATCAGTCGTGCGTCGCTCAGACCTTTCTTCAGCCGCGAGAACGTTGCACTCATCATCCTGCAATACGGTGGCAACAGCACACCCTACCTCAATCGCGAAAAGCTGCATGCTTTCAAGGAAAACATAAAGCATTTGATTCGTACTTTCCAGGAACTTGCGCCCGAAGCCAAGATACTTTTCATCGGACCTGCCGACATGGCTCGTAATAGAGAAGACGGAGAGATGGAGTCCTACCCTATCCTTCCGGAACTGAACGACAGCCTCCGGGCAGCAGCCAATGAGACCGGAACAGCCTATTGGAACATGTACACTGCCATGGGTGGCAGGGGAAGCATCATCCGATGGGTAGAGGCAAGCCCGCAACTGGCTGGCGAGGACTATATACATTTCACGCCGCTCGGAGCAAAGAAGATAGCGCGATTGCTCTACGACACGCTCCATCTCTATTACCGCTTCTACCTTTTCCGCACAGGGCAGGAGAAGGTAGAACTCACGGCAGAGGACACCGCCGCTATAATAACATATCAGGAGGAGATACAGGAATGAAACGCATCACAGCTACTGTATATATAATAATGTGTATGCTTTTTGCCCTCTCGGCACAAGACAGCATCCCCATTCCTAATGTGCCTGGCATACGCATAGGCACGAACAGGCTTGACATCCCTGGCTCGCGCGAGCGTTTCGACTCACTTCTCTGCTGCCTGCGCGACAACGACACACGCCTCAACATCCTGCACATAGGCGGCAGCCACGTTCAGGCTGGCATCTTCTCGCATCGGCTCAGGGAAAACATTGGTGCATCTCGCGGCATGCTCTTTCCGTGGAAAGCCATCCGTTCCAATGCTCCTGCCGACTATAGCATTACGTCCTCGGGGACATGGGACAAGTCGCGTTGTCTGGAGTCCTCACCGACGGAGCAGTTTGGCATGAGTGGCGCAGCAGCCATTACTTCCGATTCCTTGGCCTCGTTCCAGCTGATGCTACCTGCCAAGTACGCATTCCGCCGCTTGCACGTCATCGGGAAAGCCGAAGGCGGAGCTGAGCCTTATCTGGTATGCAATTCTGGCGATACACTTGAGGCAGAGCGTAAAGGTGATGATTTTATTTTTTCTCTGGACAAGCCGGATAGTCTCTGTACCATTGCATGGCGAGAGATGAAGGATAGTGCACGCTTTGTCCTGCGTGGCATCTTCCCCGAAGGCGGACAGCGCATCACTTATAGTGAAAGCGGCGTGAACGGTGCCAGCGTGCCCTCGTGGCTTCGTTGCGAGCTTCTGGCAGAGGAGCTTTCTTTGCTCTGTCCGCCTGATTTGGTCATCATGGGCATAGGCATCAACGATGCCAACGTGCCGTTTTCGCATTTCGATGCCGAAGCCTTCAAGGCTTCTTATCGCAACCTCATGAACGAGATACGCAAAGCCAATCCCAATGCCTGTTTCCTCTTCATTACGAACAACGACTGCTGGCTGCGGGCAGGCAGACAACGTCGTGTCCTCAACCGCAACACGCAAAAGGTAGAGCAGGCAATGATGGATCTGGCACGGGAATGCGACGGAGCAGTCTGGAACCAGTTCCGCATCATGGGAGGCTACGGGAGCAGCAACCATTGGGTAAATGCACGTCTCATGAACCGCGACCACATACACTTCCTGCGCGCAGGCTACGAACTGCTTGCCGACCTCCTCTACAACGCCTTAGTCACCACCGAACTTGAACACTGACATATTCATAGGATACCTGCAGAAGGTTTTCTCCTTCAACGAGAACAGCCCGTTGCTCTTTACCCAGATGCAGTTCTGGGTGTTCTTCTGCATTGTCTATGCCGGCTTTGCCCTCATGCAGCGGCGCACACTCATGCGCAACGCCTATCTCATGGCGGTGAGCCTGCTTTTCTACTACAAGACGAGCGGACTTTTCGTAGGATTGCTGTTGCTGGTCACGTGCAGTGACTTCTTCATTGCGCAGCGCATACATGCAAGCACGGCAAGATGGAGAAAGCGACTTTGGCTGACGCTCAGCGTTACGCTCGACCTTGGCATCCTTTGCTATTTCAAGTACAGCTACTTCTTTGCCGACATTGTGGGGCAGATTTTTGGCATTGACCTGAAGGTCACTAACGTGGCTGCCGAATGTTTCAATACGGTAGCAGGCACTCCCCTCTTCAGTGTCGACCGCATCATCCTGCCCGTCGGCATCTCGTTCTATACCTTTCAGGTCATCAGCTACACAGTCGATGTCTATCGAGGCCTTGTGCGTCCCGTGCGCAATATCCTCGACTTTGGCTTCTACGTCAGTTTCTTCCCGCAACTCGTGGCAGGTCCTATTGTCAAGGCAAGCGACTTCATACCTCAGCTCTACCGACGCTACTTTCTGAGCCGCCGCATGTTCGGCATTGCCATCTTCTGGATACTGGGTGGTCTGGCAAAGAAAATTATCCTGAGTGACTATCTGGCTCTTAACTTCGTGGATCGTGTCTTTGCTAATCCCATGCTCTTCACTGGCTTCGAGAACACGGCTGCCCTCTTTGTCTATTCGTTGCAAGTCTATGCCGACTTCTCGGGATATACGGACATTGCCATCGGACTATCACTGCTCATGGGCTTCCATCTGCCGCGTAACTTCAACTCGCCCTACAAGGCTGAGAACTGTTCTAACTTCTGGAAGCGCTGGCACATCAGCCTCAGCCGCTGGCTGCAGAACTACCTGTACATTCCCCTTGGCGGCAACCGCAGCATAGGTTTCGGCACATACTTCTGGATCATTGTTCTCACACTCTCCAGTCTGATATTGAGCGGCAACGGCTGGATAGCGGCAGGCACGGCTCTTATCGCCGTCTCCGTCATCCTGACAGCATGGTACAGTCCCGAACGCCGGCGCAAGATATACGCCAACCTCAACAGCATGATAACGATGCTGCTGGGAGGTCTCTGGCATGGTGCAAGCCTCAATTTCCTCATCTGGGGTGGCCTCAACGGTGTGGGAATGATAGTCTACAAGTTCTGGCGCGACTGCCGTCCGCTCTACCGGGTCATAGCCACCACCGTCATAGCCGCAGCTTGCTGGGGAGTAGCCTTGTCGTGGCCCGCGCCGCTATGGCGTATGCTGCTCTGCTTTATGATCTTCATTGCCGTTAGTGCCTGGATCCGTCTGTGGGCGGAAGGCACTGCATTGTGGAACAAACTGGGGCGGGCCTGGGCGATACTCGTCACATTTACCTTCATCAGCTTCACACGTCTCTTCTTCCGTTCGGGCAGCAATCTTGATCCTGCTTCTGCCAATCGACAAGCATGGCAGACAGCCAGCGAGATGGTGACACGCATCGGCTCGCGCTGGTCGGGCAACGAGTGGGCCATCGTCAATGCCTATCGCAGCGTCTTCCTGCTCTTCCTGCTTGGCATGATCCTCCACTGGTTGCCCGAGGACTGGAAGCGGCGCTATCGTCTGGCTTTTGCTTCCCTGCCTCTTCCACTCATGTGCATCGCCTGCATCCTGGCCGTATTCGTCATCTATCAGTTTGTCAGCGCCGAGATGCAACCGTTCATCTATTTCCAGTTCTAAAAGTAAGTTAAGGCTTACGCCACGAACGTGGACGAATTCTCTATACAAAGACTTCGTGCAGGTCGCTCAAGGAAGTCAAGGCTATAATATGTCTGGCGGATATACTTTTGTCTTATTCTAATTCTAAATCATGAATTTATGTCAAAAGTAAAAGTTAAAAATCCCGGACGACATATTTCCGTTATCGGGTTTATGCAAGAACAAATACAGTTCTTGTCAGAGTGCAACCATCTAGGGACGGCAAAGAACTATCGCTCCGCATTGGAATGTTTGCGAGACTATTTGGGGCTGCTTGGACAAAAAGTAGGATATTTTTCTCTTTTAGTAGTTCCTGTTGATGTATTCATCAAGTAGTTTGCGTCTATTTTTCTGCTTATTCCCCTGTGAACTCTCACCTTTATCTTCAGGTCTGAAAAAAGTCCTTCCAAGACATTGTTGGTATTGGGTAACCCTGTTTCCGTCCTGTCCTGAAATGTCTACAGCAGTGGCATGTTCCGCTTTATACTGAAGAAGGTATTACGCAGCCTTGGACGCATGTATGGCGGTGTTTTCCTCTTGATGCGCTTGTCGTGTACCCTTTCGTTCA
>JAFLUV010000070.1:7234-11175 GCA_022508635.1 Prevotellaceae bacterium | reverse complement strand
CTCGTTTTGCCAGAAGAAATCAAGACGCTTGTGGCTTTTGATGTTTGCAGTACCGGCGTTTGAGCAGGGCGAAGAACTTAATAGTCTTGAATAGAAAAAATGCTTCCTGCCTTATACCTCATCCCTGTTACGCTTGGCGAGACTTCCATTGAGCAAGTCTTGCCCTCGTATAACCAGGAGGTCATTATGGGCATACGCCATTTCATCGTTGAGAATATCCGCTCTTCCCGACGTTTTTTGCGGCAGACAGATCGTGAATTTCCTATTGATGACAGCATATTTTACGAAATGGGCAAGCATTCGGATGAAAGGCAGTATAGCCAATATCTTCAGCCATTGCGAGAGGGTAAACCGGTCGGCGTTATCAGTGAGGCCGGTTGCCCTGCTGTAGCTGACCCGGGAGCCGATATCGTTGCCATAGCCCAAAGGGAGGGCTTGCCTGTTGTGCCGCTTGTAGGACCGAACAGCATGATTATGGCAGTGATGAGCAGTGGTCTTGGTGGGCAGAGTTTTGCTTTCAACGGCTATCTGCCCGTAGATGCTGCCGACCGTGCCAAGAGGTTGAAATCACTTGAGACGAGAGCCTGGACGGAGGGTCAGACGCAGCTCTTCATTGAGACACCTTATCGTAACGAGAAGATGTTCCATTCGCTTCTCAATACCTTGCGTCCGCAGACGCGGCTGTGCATAGCTGCCGGCATTACGACTGCTGACGAATACATTCGCACGCTTCGAATCTCGGAGTGGCAGAAGAATGGGTTTCCCAAGAAAGGGGCTGGAGGAACAGACTTCAGTAAAGTGCCTGCCATCTTCCTCATAAATAAGTGATATGAAGTACTCAATCATAGTTCCTGTCTATAATCGTCCGGAAGAGGTTGACGAATTGCTCCAGAGCCTGACGGCGCAGTCGTATCGCGATGCGGTGGAGGTTATTATTGTAGAGGATGGTTCCAGTATACCTTGCGAGGATGTTGTTCGCCGCTATGCCGGAAAGCTTCAACTACGTTATTATACAAAGAATAATAGCGGGCCGGGGATGACGCGTAACTACGGTGCAGAACACAGTCAAGGGCAATATCTCATTTTCCTTGACAGCGACTGCGTGCTGCCTCCCGATTTCCTCTTGGCTGTTGATGCAGAGCTGAAGCGACAGGAATGCGATGCTTGGGGCGGCCCAGACCGGGCACATGAGAGTTTCACGCCCATACAGAAGGCCATCAACTACAGCATGACCTCTTTCCTGACTACTGGTGGGATTCGCGGTGGCAAGAGGCAGATGGACAAGAGGTTCTATCCGCGCTCCTTTAATCTGGGCATTAGCAGCAGCCTCTACCGTCAACTTGGCGGCTTTTCGTCAATGCGTTTCGGCGAGGATATTGACTTGAGCCTGCGTATCTATGCGAGCGGTGCAAGCTGTCGTCTCTTTCCCGAGGCATGGGTGTGGCACAAGCGTCGCACTGGCTTCAGGAGGTTCTTCAGGCAGGTGCACAATAGTGGCATTGCCCGCATCAACCTTATGAAGCGGCACCCTGGTAGCCTGAAGCTCGTGCATCTGTTACCTGCGTTCTTTACGATAGGGGTGTTTGCTTGCCTGCTTGCCTGCCTGCTGATGGCGCTCTTGTTCCTGTTGCCTGCCCTTTGTGGGTACATGCCTTTCTGGAGGGTTCCAAATCCGGTGAATTCCGCCGGGCTTGTGGCGCCCTTCATGGTCGGTATCGGCGGCATGCTGATGAGCCTGTGTCCGCTTCTGATCTTCTCGCTGGTTGTCTTTACGGACAGTTCCGTTCGGAACAGAAGCGCAAGGATTGGCGTGTTCTCCGTCTGGGCGAGCTTCATCCAGCTTATGGGATACGGCACTGGCTTCCTGCGGGCATGGTGGCAGCGATGCGTGTGCGGCAGGAATGAGGAGCTACAGGCGTTCAGGGACAGCTTCTATAAATAATAATGTATAGGGGCAATGAGTAATAATGCATAGGGGCATAAGTAATAATGTATAGGGCTACAGATGAAGACTATCAAGGAATGGGCGCCTGAGGACCGTCCGCGCGAGCGGTTGCTTGCCAACGGTGCCGATACGCTGAGCAAGGCGGAGCTGCTTGCCATCCTCATCGGGAGCGGCGTGCCGGGGAAGTCGGCGGTCGACGTCATGCGGTCGATTCTCTCTGACTACGGGGACAGCCTTATGTTGCTTGCCAGGGCTTCCGTCCAGGAGCTGATGCGTTACGAGGGCATCGGCGAGGCGAGGGCTGTGACCATCGTTGCGGCCTGCCAGCTTGCCAACCAGCGTCTCAGGGAGGACTTGCCGAGGCGAATGCGCATCGGCAGCTCTGCCGATGCCGTGGAGTACTTCCGGCCGCTCATGCAGGACTTGTCCGTAGAGGAGTGCCATTTGATGCTGCTTGACCAGGGGATGGCGGTCAAGGGGTCTGTCCTGCTGAGCCGCGGGGGCATTGCAGGAGCCTCGGTCGACGTGCGCTGCCTGCTTCGCCATGCTATCCTGGGGCAGGCTGTCTCCGTCGTGCTCTGCCACAATCACCCCAGCGGACGCACGAGCCCCAGTGCGGAGGACAACAGACTGACGCGCAAGGTTGCCGAGGCCTGCCAGGCTGTCGGCATCCGCCTTACCGACCATATTATATTTGCCGGCAACGACTATTACAGTTATCAGGAACATGGAGAACTTTGAACTTGAGATGCAAGAGCGGGTGATAGACGTGCTCAAGACCGTCTACGACCCTGAGATTCCCGTCAACATATACGACCTCGGCCTTATCTATCGCATTGAGCTTAGCGAGGACTGCACGGAGCTGTGCGTCGACATGACGCTGACGGCGCCCAACTGTCCGGCCGCCGACTTCATCATGGAGGACGTGCGGCAGAAGCTCGAGGCCATCACGGGGATAGAGAAGGTGGAACTGAACCTCGTCTTCGAGCCTGAGTGGGACAAGGGCATGATGAGCGAGGAGGCAAAGATGGAGCTGGGATTCCTGTGATGAAGAACGTCTACTTCATAAGCGACGCCCACCTGGGCAGCCTTGCCTTGGGGCACCGCCGCCAGCAGGAGCGCAGGCTGGTGCGCTTCCTCGACGAGATAAAGGGCAGGGCGGAGGCCGTCTACATGCTCGGCGACATGTTCGACTTCTGGTTCGAGTACGGGAGCGCGGTGCCCAAGGGCTTCACCCGCTTCCTGGGCAAGGTAAGCGAGCTGACGGACATGGGCATAGAGGTGCACTTCTTTGCCGGCAACCATGACACCTGGTGCTTCGGATACCTGGAGAGTGAGTGCGGCATGACGGTGCACCGCGGCGCGCGCACCCTGCACATCGGCGACAAGACGTTCTTCCTTGCCCATGGCGACGGCCTGGGCGACTCGGACCGGTCCTTCCGCCTCCTGCGGAGCGTCTTCCATAACAAGCTCTGCCAGGGAGCCTTCCGCTGGCTGCATCCCGACCTTGGGCTGCCCTTCGGACTGGCCTGGGCGAAGCACAGCAGGCTCAGGCACTCGTCGCCGTCTGAACCGCCCTATCTTGGCGAGGACAGGGAGCCTCTCGTCTCCTTCGCCAAGGCGTACCTCAGCCGCCACCCCGACGTCGACTACTTCATCTTCGGCCATCGCCACATCGAGCTTGACCTGGCGCTCAGCCGACAGACGCGCGTCATTGTCCTGGGGGACTGGATATCGCAGTTCACCTATGCCGTCTACGACGGCGAGCGGCTCAGCCTGGAAAGCTACACGGAAGGGGAGCAGCCCCTGTAGGATACCCTTCCGAACCCGCGCCGCCACGGCGACGAACCTCCGACGCTATAGCCTTGAATGTTCAACGCTATAGCCTTGGAGGCTCAACACTATTACCGATGAATTTTTGAGGGTACTACCGTTGGAGTTTCAACGCTACTACCGTTGAAGGCTCAACGCTACTACCGTTGAAGGCTCAACGCTA
>JAFLUV010000070.1:0-7134 GCA_022508635.1 Prevotellaceae bacterium | reverse complement strand
CTACCGTTGAAGGCTCAACGCTACTACCGTTGAAGGCTCAACGCTACTACCGTTGGAGGCTCAACACTACTACCGTTGAAATCTTGACACTATTATCAATGAAATAATAAAGGTAGTACCATTGAAGGCTCAACGATACTACCGACGAAAGTTTAACACTACAACTATGAAAACTCGACGCTATAGCCCTGAAGATGCAACGCTATAGCCTTGAAGATGCGGCGCTATTGCGGTATCTGGTAGAGGCTGCCCGTCTGCTTGATGATCTGCTGCCTGTACTTCTCCGGATAGCCCGGCCGCAGGACGGGACGGGGATTGCCGCCCGGCGTCTTCTCGTACTGCCCGTTCCCGTCCATGCGCTTTACCGCCATGTCGTTGTACTTTACCACGATGAGCTGGGCAAGCTGGTTCCACTCGTCCAGCATGGCGCCGGCGGTGCGGTGGCTGTAGCCCGAGAGGTAGCGCACTGCCTCGTCCCTGCTCATGGCAGAGGCCTTGCGCTCCACCTCGTCCTGCAGGGAGTTGTAGTCGGCCTCGAGGCGGTCGCGCACGCTTTGCAGCTCGGGGAAGAGCACGCTGTAGCGCAGGTAGACCATGTTGCTGACCCAGTTCTGCACCCAGTAGGCCGAGCGCGTGGAGAAGTGGAAGGCATCGGCAGTCGTCGCCGCATAGCACTCCGGCGCGCTCGTCGTGCAGCAATAGACGGGCGTCAGGGGCACCATGTTCGTGTCGTCATTGCCAAACCATACGACGCCGCCTATATGGTCCGGCAGCCACGAACGCATCTGGCTGACGTAGACGTTGGCCGTCTGCTGCGTGCTGATGGGGCGCTCGTTGAAGTACTTCCTCCCGTCCACCTCGTAGCTCAGCGGGGTAGGGCGGTAGGGCATCTCCCACGGCCCCATGCCCGCGTCCTCGGTCATGGCCAGCGGCGTACCCTCGTAGTGGTCGCGCATCATGTCCTTCACGTCCTGCACGGAGAGCAGTCCCCTTGGCCTGGTATAGAGCGGGAGCACCTGGTCGGTGCGCTCGCCCATGGCATAGGGCAGGTAGGGCGTCATGTCCTCGGCCGCCCACTTGTTGAAGTAGCTCCATACGCGTGCCTCGCAGTAGCGCTGCGCCCCGAAGTCCGTGGGGGCATAGGCCTCTGAGAACGAGAACTCTGAGTCCTTCCCGCTAAAGTAGCCCCGCTCGCGCGCAAAGCTGATGACGTCCTTCGCATAGAGGCAGTTCTCCTTGTCCTTGAGGGGGAACCGACGGATGCGGCTCTGGTTAGCGTGCCCGCTGATGCAGTCGTCCGGAATACGCACGGCTACCCACACCGTTCCCTTGCGCCCGGGACCCTTGCCTATCATGTCCATTATCCACACCTCGTTCGGGTCGGCTATGGTGAAGCTCTCTCCTCCGCTCTCGTAGCCATAGGTCTCGGTCAGGTCCGTCATGACCTTTATGGCCTCGCGTGCAGTCCTGGCACGCTGCAGGGTGAGGGTCATGAGCGAACCGTAGTCGATGAGCCCGCTGACGGTGTCGGTCAGCTCCTCCCTGCCGCCGAACGTCGTCTCGTGTATCGTGAGCTGGAACTCGTTCATCAGCCCCACGACGCCGTAGGTATGCGCCGCCTCGGGTATCTCACCCAGGTAGTTGTTGCTCTCGTAGTGATAGATGGGGTGCATGGTGCCTGAGGGATGGTCGGCAGCCGGTATGACCTGCAGCGAGCCGAAGGCACCGTAGTCGTCGCAGCTATAGGAGATGATGACGCTGCCGTCCTTCGAAGCCTTCTTGCCTACAATCAGGTTCGTGCAGGCTCTGGCACTGCTGGATAAAGATAACTGGGAAGTGAACAGGGATAACTGGAGGTCGAGGAGCAATGCTCCCAGGAGTATAAAAGAACGCTTCATTGAGTGTGTCTGAACAGAATATGGTCTTGGCTATTTGATTATAAGCTTGTCGCTTCCTGCGGCCTTGAAACTCATGTCAAGACCCTTTACGCTGTGGGTAAGTGCCCCGAAGGAAATGAAGTCTACGCCGGCCTTCGCGTATGGAATCATGTTGTCGAAGGTGATGCCGCCGCTGGACTCCGTCTCGCAGCGCCCTGCAACGATCTCGACGGCCTTCCTCGTGTCCTCGGGCGTGAAGTTGTCAAACATGATGCGGTCGCAGCCTTCGGCCAGCGCCTCATCCAGCTCCCGCCAGTTCCTCACCTCACATTCGATCTTCAGGTTCTTGCCTTTCTCCTTGCAGTACTGCTTGGCACGCGAGATGGCGTTGTGCACACCTCCGCAGAAGTCTATGTGGTTGTCCTTGAGTAGAATCATGTCGAAGAGACCAATGCGGTGGTTCATGCCGCCGCCTATCCTCACAGCCTCCTTCTCCAGCATGCGCATGCCCGGTGTCGTCTTGCGGGTATCGAGGACACGCGTCTTCGTTCCTGCATCGATGAGTGCCTGCTGATAGCGACGTGTCATCGTGGCAATGCCGCTCATGCGTTGCAGGATATTGAGCATGAGGCGCTCTGTCTGCAAGAGACTCTGCACCTTTCCCCGGACGCTCATCACGATGTCGCCGGGCTTGACGCGGGTACCGTCCTCTATGTAGGTCTCGACCTTCAGGCTGGGGTCGAAACGGTGGAATACCTGTTTGGCTATCTCTATTCCGGCAAAGATGCCTTCCTCCTTGATGAGCAGTTTGCTTTCGCCCATCTCCGTTTCCGGGATACAGCAAAGGGTCGTATGGTCGCCATCACCGATATCTTCGGCGAATGACAGGTCAATGAGCCTGTCATTCAGTTCGTCTACGTTTAACATCCGATACGTGATTTTATGAACTATAAATGTCTGTGGACTGTACAGTAGTTATTGGCGGTTGCAAGACAAAATAAGACTTATGCCTCGTCATTCAGGTCAATAATGTCCGTCCACTCGGTATCCCACTCGAAGGTAAATCCCATTGATCCTTCTTCTGACTGTTTTGTGAACATCTCTCCCTTCCACATCGTCATGGTATTTATACGAAGGGGCACGTCAGTGAAATTCCTCTCGAAAAGTACTTCATCCTCGGTTCCGAGAGCTTGTACAGTAAGATTTGTAGTCAACTCCTG
Organism: Prevotellaceae bacterium; assembly: GCA_022508635.1. Lineage (GTDB taxonomy): Bacteria > Bacteroidota > Bacteroidia > Bacteroidales > Bacteroidaceae > Physcousia. The sequence continues at coordinate 4,037 of JAFLUV010000070.1, read as the reverse complement.
CTCTGGCAAGAAGATATAGAATGTGAACTCGAGACCTTTCTTTCCGGCATAATCACTCGGCACATTTATATCGTATTTATAACCTGTGCTCTGCATCGCAAAGCCTGTTGTGGCATCCAGTATTGTACCGCAGTCCGTCGTGCTGATAAAGCGCATTTTTTTGAGGTCTGCCGGAACAGCATCCTCGGCAGTCAAGTGAAAGGCAGACACCACTCGGCGGAGTGATATCTTTTTGTCAATTACGTTGTTTTTGTCTATTGTCAACTCTTCGGTATAAAGAAAAGTGTGTGGCACATAGCCTTCAGCCCAGTTGATTTCGTTGGCAGATGTTATCTGACAGGCTTTCGAGCCGTTATAGCCCAAAATTGCTATACGATATGTTCCGTATGGCAATGTCACGGTGAACATAGGATAACTATATGGATCCGTTTCATAGTCTGTGTAATCATGTTGGATAGGTTCAATCACTGGTTGACCACTCTCGGCATCAAATACAGCAACAATCAAATGAGCCAAAGTAGAAGGATGGTTGGTTGGTGTTTGTGCCCTTGTCGAAGTTAAGTCGGAAAGGTCATCAAGACTTATCTGTTGATAATTGTTTATAGCAAAGTTAATTGTACAAAGATTGTCTTCCCCTTCTGACGGCATAGTTTCATCCGTTGCGGACTGGCAAGAAGCAAATAATGGAAGAGTAACAACAGCGAGAAAACAGAGCGAGGATGGAATGTGTCCGTATAGACCTCGAAAAAAAGATATAATATTCTTCATGTCTTATGTATTTTGGCTACAAAATTATACAATAATTATGATTTTTATTTATCTTTGCAAAAAAAATATCAGAATAGGATGAATATTTATATGATTATACTACTTTCTTGGGGGATTATTATTGCTTTTATATACATATTAATATGGTGTGACACGCTATACTACAGATATAATCTACCCAAAGTCTGTAAAAAAATACTGAATGCTTTCACGGAAGAAGAATAGCCTGACACTACTCTGTCTATTGTTGGCTTGTTGCCAAAAAGTAGATTTAACTCTTGATCCGGAGGGTGGCGAAACGAGTAATATATCAGAACAAGTAATCGCCATTGTTGGCACAGGCAAAGGAACAATGGAATGCCCATATACGGTAAGAGATATTCGTTCGGCTTCCCTCTCTGGTAGTGAGGAAGTCTGGGTAGTGGGCTATTTAGTAGGGACGGCACGAAAAACTATGAATGCTGCTGAGTTCAGTATTGACGTTACGAACCAAAGTAATATTCTGCTTGCTTCTGATTCCTTATGTGTTGATACTGCGCACTGTATCCCTGTAGAACTCTCGTCTGACAAACAGAGAAAGAACTTCTCACTGCCCACTAACACCATGCATTTCCGTCAATGCCTTCTCGTTAAAGGCATACCCTCTGTTTATTTGAGCAGAAAAGGCCTGCGAAATGTTTCCGCAGGCCTTTGGCTTGATGGTTTTGATATTGCAACTATTGCCCCTCAGGAATGGGAGCAGGAGTCAATATGAGCGTTACCTCGTTACCAATATTACGATAGAAACAATAGAAGAGATAACGCTGATGATGCTGGCACCTGCACCGAGAAAGGTGTAAAAAGCACTGCTCTTCACGCTCTGACTCTTGTTGGGTTCTACATAAATCATGTCGTTTTGTTGCACATAGTAAGCAGGATTCTGGAAAACCTCACTGGTAGTTAAATCGACAGAATACTTTTTACGTTCGCCATTTACCTCACGATAGAGTGTTACCTTCTGACGAAGACCAGTATCGCCAATGTCGCCACACTGAGAAAGAACATCAAGGATAGTATTACGATCACTAGTCAAACTCACAACCTGTGGACGACTTACGGCACCCAGCACAGCTACACGGGCGTTGAGCAGACGAACGGTTACTTCAGGGTCTTTGATAAGATTTGCTTCAATAATGCTCTTTTCTATGCGCTTCGCGGCTTCCTCTGTCGTACAGCCAACCACGTTTACACGTCCTACGGCAGGTAAAACAACATATCCGTCGTTGGTCACCGTATAGCCGTAGGCATTAGTCAATGAAGCGCCTGTTGTTAAATTTGCATAAGAAGTAGTACCCGCTGTACCCATTACGATATCTTGTGCAAAAATAGTAAGTAATTCTGGTTCACTGCAAGTCACCTTGATAAGAACTTGGTCAGCAGGCTTCAAACGCATTTCGTACTGCTGAAGTATCTGCTGAGCTTGAAGAAATACTTGGTCAGAATCTTGGAAATAAACTATTTTCTTTGTTGAAACACAACTCGTTGTCAGCAAAAATGTTATTAGCGTAAGCCAAATACCAAAAAATAAAGTAAATCTTTTCATTGTATCATTCTAAATTTGTGAGTACAAAGGTAATACTTTTTAGCAAGAATCATGCATGTAACTAATGTTTTTTTAGTTTTTCATGTAAAGTTGTAATTTATTTGTTATCTTTGCAGAGAAAAACAACGATATTTATATAAACATGTTAACAATACTATTATGACTATAGCAGTAGATTTCGACGGAACCATCGTAGAGCACCGTTATCCGGAGATTGGCAAGGAATTGCCTTTCGCTACGCAGACTCTGAAAATGCTTATTGAAGATCGCCATAAACTTATCCTTTGGAGTGTACGAGAGGGGAAGTTATTAGAGGATGCTGTGGAGTGGTGTCGTCAGCGTGGCGTGGAGTTTTATGCTATCAACAAGGACTTCCCAGAAGAAGACCTCACAAAAAACCAGAGTTTCAGCCGAAAGATAAAGGCTGATATGTGGATTGATGATCGTAACGTAGGTGGCTTGCCCGACTGGGGAACTATTTACCAAATGATCACCGAAAAGAAAACCTATGAACAGGTTCTCATGGAACACATGGGAGAGAAAGTAGAAGCACCAAAGAAAAAGTGGTGGCAGTGGTAATTAACATAGAAATTATAAAAGAGAGAACAAGAAAACAGTGTGAGATATTACATTTCTTTCTCTTGCATTTTGCAGAATTATGAAATATGTGTAACTTTGCAGGCAAACTAATACGGATTAGACAACTATAACTATAATAAATATAATAAAATACACTGCTATGAATTATAAAAAAAATCTGGGACTTATCCTTATCGTACTCGGTGCATTGATGCTCATCCTTAGTTATCTCGTAGACCTTGTAGACTATAACTTCTACAACATCGGAGCTTTAATTGTTATCATCGCTGGCATTGTGACACATATTATTGTGACAAAGCGCACATAAGGCGAAACAATCTAAAATACTTAGTTCTTAAACCTAAAGAATTTATGAGAATTGTAAGCAGGACTTTTGCCTTGCTCGTGTTGTCTTGTCTGTGCCTCAACATGCAAGCACAATACGATGACAGTTACGAAGTAGAGGAGTGGAGCTTAGACATAGAAGAGGAAGAAACACCCAAACCGCAACATAAGGAATACAAAAATGCGGCCTACTTGCAGTATTCTCCTTCACGTTATAAAGTCAGCGATGACAATAACATTCGTTTCAACGAATTCTTGATGGGTTACAATCGCATCATTCAGGTTGTGGAAAAAAAGCCCTATTTTGTTGAAGTAGGAGCAAATGCAAAGTTCTCGTGGGCAAGAAACCCATACGATATCTTTGTTCTTACTTTCCACATCCCTGTTAACGTATTATATAAGATTTATCTGTCTGGCAAAAAAGACTATGCTATTGCACCATTTGCAGGTGCTTCTCTTCGCGCCATTGCTGTAGCTCGTGACTATTCTTCTGGCGATGGCAGTACCAACCTTTGTGGTGATGGTGGATGGAAGAATTTCCAGATAGCTTGGCAGACAGGTCTTCGGTTCTATATAAATCGCTACTATTTGGGTGTAAGCTACTCACGTGATTTCCGTGACAACAGCAAGTTCCCGAGTGTGCGTGAGTGCGGTATTCATATGGGCTATTGTTTCTAAAATAAGGTCTGCTTTTTTGCATATTAAGCCGCATATTAGGCCTAAAATAATATACATTATATAATATTAATTGTTAAAGGGGGCA
>JAFLUV010000007.1:11832-25453 GCA_022508635.1 Prevotellaceae bacterium | reverse complement strand
ATACTAGCCTGTCACGCTAGGGGTCGCGGGTTCGAGTCCCGTCCGCACCGCAAAAAGTGTTTTTCATGGTATTAGATTTATAAGGTTGAGATTCTTAGTCGTGAGATTAGGAATCTTTTTTTGTTCTCTCTTGCGAGTAAGTAGAAATACCTTACGTATATGTTAAGAATACTTAAAGGAATAATGTTTGTTGCACTTATTTAACAAACAAATACAAATAATTTGTACTTTTGTGACAAATCTGAAGCAAAATAATATAAAATAAGCAAAAATAATACTAATTACTAACAAACTTAAACACGAATCAATGAAAAAGTTTACTTCGTTGCTTTGTCCAAGTGGCAAAGCTGGAGCTTTTGCCGCTCTTTGCCTTATGTGGTTCATAGGAGTGGCTGCATTCGCTGATGATCACAGATACGTCAATGGTATCTGTACGATGCACGACGAATGCAACGAGCATTTCGAGCGTCCGATGCAGGATGCGGACGGTTTCTACATGCTTTATAATGTGGGTAATGTAGAATGGATTTCGGCCCAAGTCGCCGGTGGTATTCTTGACCTTGACTGTAAGTTGATGAACGATATTGATTTTGAGAATATCGTGAACTTGCATAGTCCCATTGGTCCGGACGATGGCAAGAAATACAATGCAACATTTGACGGACAAGGACATCGTATTAAGAACATGATTATCGATCGTCCTACAACAGAGCGTCAGGGATTCTTCGGAAATTTGCGCGGTAATCCCAATTCACGTGGCGAAGGTACCGTTATCAAAAATCTTATCATTGACAAGAGCTGCTCCATTACGGGTGGTCTGCGTACCGGCGGTATTACTGGTACGGGTCAGAACAATGAAAGGGAGATTGTGATTATGAATTGTGTGAACGAAGCCGAGATTAATACCTCCAACAAGAATGCTGGCGGTATTACTGGTGGCAGTACCGGCAATCATCCTATCTGGAAGATTTCTAATTGTATCAATACGGGTAAGATTACCTCTACTGGCGGCGGCGAGTCCGCAGGTATCTCCGGTTGGTTAGGTGACAACGGTTCGACGATTGTCAAGAATTGTATTAATATAGGTCAGGTTGAGGGTATTGATGGAGAAGGCCGTGGTTTCCTCCGTCAGTCGAGAGACTGCTGTGTGAACTGCTATGACCTCAGTGGCAACGATTGGAACTATCAGTACATCGATCATGAGTTCACTGCTGAGGATGTTGTCAGCGGTAAGCTTGCTTATGCCATTAATGTTTTGGCTGGCGAGATTGTCTATTGGCAGACTATCGGTGAAGACGAATATCCTATGCCGTTCAGTAGCAGTAAGCAAGTCTATTTGCAGGGTGAGCTACTATGCGACGGCACACCTATCGAGGGCGGCACTTATACCAACGATCCTGTTGAACCCATCCGTCCGCCTCATGAATACGACGAGGGAGACTATCATTGTATCAATTGTGGAGCTATCAGCGGCGACTATTGCGATATAGTTGATGGTTTCTATCAGTTGAACAACGAGCTGGATGTCTGCTGGTTTGCAGAATTTGTCAAGGCTGGCAACGTGGAAGTGAATGCCAAGTTGAACAGCGACCTTGACTTTTCTAATTATCCTGACTTCTCGGGTATCGCTGACCGCAATCATGGCTTCAAGGGTATCTTCGATGGTGGTTTCCACACTATCAGCAATCTGGACATGAGCTGGCGCGGAGATGAAGAATGGGTTGGTTTCATTAACTTCCTCAACGGCGGTGCCACTGTTCGTAACCTTCGTGGCGACGAATCGTGTTTCATCGTAGCTACCGGCAATGCCGGCTTCATAGGCGGATCTGCTCAGCCTGGCGACATTTATTTGGAGAATCTCGGTTTTGAGGGTGACGTTTCCTGTTCAAGATCGGGTGCAGGTGGTATCCTGGGCTGTAATACTGGCTCACAGGCTCATATCCATATGACCAACTGCTACTCTACTGGTTTCATCTCCGGCTCGACCGTCAATGAGAATGGCGCCCTCAGTGCATGGCTCGGCAGTAGCGGTGCCGTTATCACCAACTGTTGGTCAAGCGCAACCGTCTATGGTGTAGAGAACAATGAGAAGTACCTTGCCCGATTCGACAACGCAACCTTTATCAACTGCTATAGTGTCAACGGTACACCTGTCAGTGCTTCTGTCATTGGACCTGATGAGGTGGAGAACGGTTCACTTTGCTACAAACTCAATGGCAGACAGGAGAACATTGTTTGGTACCAGAATCTCGGTCAAGACGACTATCCCACCTTCATGCCCGGACACAAGCAAGTGTATGTCATTGCCGATATGCGTTGTGACGGCACATATAATGCCGATGAGGCTTCCTATTCCAATACACCTGGCGGTTCAAAGCCAGAGCATCAGTTCGCAGATGGCTTCTGCAAGATTTGTCACCAGCAGGATGCCGAATTCCCCTTCCTTGATGTCTTCGCCAATGCAGACCACGATGCTGTCGGCGGTTACACAACCCGGAACTCGGGTGGCGGCAGCGGTCTCGCTATCAACAATAGCGTTGCCGAGCACTGGAATATGCAGTGGTTCGAAACTTACCAGACAATCAAAGGGCTTGAGCCTGGTATCTACCGTTTGCGTTTACAGGGTCTGAGCCGTGCTGAAACTTGGAGCAACAACGCTGGCTCTGTTTACGAAAGCGGTGAACTTGGCGAAGAGTTTGTTCCTATCTACCACAGTAGCCAGTATTTCGCGGAGGTTAACGGCAAGAAGATTGCCAATCGCTTCATGGATATCACTGAAGGTCGCCAAGAAGAACGTGTCAATGAGACCGAAAACTTCAGCGACGTGACCGGCATGTGGGTTCCGAACTCCCTGGCAGCTTGCAATAAGTATTTTGCTCGCGGCATTTACTGGAACGAGCCTGTCTATTTCGCCATCGAAAGTCCTGAGGATAGCGTGAACATAGGTGTGGACAACAGCATATATCTCCAGGGCAACTGGACTGTATGGGACAGCTGGCGCTTGGACAAGGTGGAAGACGGCGACATAGATCTTATTCGCAAGCAGCAGATTGCTGCAATCCAGAATGAGCTTGAGTCACTGGATCCGCAGGTTACCCTCATGGATGCATACAACGAGGCAAAGGAAGCTATCGAAAATGCTTCGACGCTGGAGGAGATCATGAACGTTGCCGACGTGCTGGCACGTACTCCCAATCTCATCCGTAGGAGTCACCTTGCTTACGAGAACTACAAGACCGCTATTCAGGCTGTTGCCGACCAGCGTGCCAGCCGCGATGACCTTTACGGTTCCATTACGGACTTGCTCGATATGTACCTGAATGAGTATGAGGAGGCAAGCGAAGACCTGCCCAACGGTACCTACAGCTATATCATAGAGACTCGTGCCCTGAGCGAAGAGGAACTGACTGCTGAGACGGAGTTTGTCAAGCAGCTGCTCGAGAGGTCTATCATGTCCAGCATTAGCGAAGGCTCCGACGTCAGCAACATCATCAAGAATGCGGCATTTACTGCCGACGGCAACTTCCAGGATTGGGAGGCCGTAAGAACTTACGAAAGCCCCAGCGGCAGCAACTTCAGCTCTAACACCGGCTTCACCGATATCTATCCCGTTGCTGGTACGTGGAACACGGCGTTCACCGTTTCCCAGTACATCATTGCAGACATTCCCGACGGCATCTACGAACTGGAGGCGCCTGCCTTCTACCGTCCCGGTGGCAATGGCTATGGCGACATGGAGGGTAACGACTACGTGCCTGCCGACCTCTTCATCAATGACTACTACACGCCTGTCATGAACATCTATGCCGGCCGCGTGCTCTATGCCGATGCTATCAACGGCGTGAACTGCCGTTACGATGCTTCCGGCGATCCCAATGCTCCGCACAACGGCGAGACGACTTCCGCACAGGACTTCGATACGGGCGACGGCTATGTGCCCGAACAGCGTCAGGCTGTCAGCTTTGCCTTTGCCGGCGGTCGCTATATAAATAAGGTATACGGAATCGTCAAGGGTGGCGAGCTCCGTCTGGGTATCCGCAATACGGGCAAGCCCTGGTATGAGAGCGGTATGACCATGTGGGGACAGTTCAAGCTGACCTACCTCGGCCAGACCGAGGAGGCTGTCGAGGCCATGATGGAGAACTACAGCAAGCGTCTTGAAGCCATCAAGTACGGACAGGCGGATCAGATGATATTCTTCTACAGCATGAGCCATGTTGAGAACATCGAGGCTCTCATGAACGAGGTGAATGCTGCCGGTTCCGTAGACGAGAAGCTGGCTGCCATCAAGAGGCTCAACGATGAGTTCAACACCATCCTGGACAGCTACGATGCCTACGAAGAGCTCAAGTCCATTGCTGAGTACTGCCTCGAGAAGGCTGACGAGTACGTCGACGATCCCAAGCTGAGCGATGCTTTCGCAGAGGCTGGCTACGAGATCTACGACCACTATTATTCCGGCGACTTGACTGACGAGGAGGCTCGCAACTATCGTGAGTCCATTCTCAACAATCCCGCGCTTGGTGGCGGCTACTACGTGCAGGGCGACCTGCTTGACGCAGAGGGTAACGACCTTGAATACGCCGCACGCAACAAGGACTATCCCATGACGCAGCAGGAGGACGGCACCTGGACTGCCACCGTAAGGGTGCAGAACCGTGCTGACCGCGACAACAGCAGCGCTCGTGCAGGTCTCTACATCAGCCGTATGGAAGAGGTCTACAGAATCAGCCAGAGCACTCGTCGCTTCGTGACGCCAGCCGTCAACACCTTTACCCTGACCAAAAATGCCGGCAACGACCTGCAGATGGTTGGCGGCGAGTTCAAGGTTACGTTCAACCCTGCCACCGGCGAGACCAAGTTCGACGCCATCGAGTACGACTGGCACGAGAAGGTCTATGTCGTAGGCTCCATCATCAACCAGAACGGCGAGAAGCATCGCTGGAAGAACGACGAGATGGCTCCTCTGGCTCATAAGGGCAATGGCGTCTACGAGGGTGTCGTTACCTTCTACCGTGACTCCCTGGAGAATATGTATCCCAACTTCACCATCTTCTCCTGCCGTTCCAACACTGCCTCTATTGAGTATTCCACGGCTACCCGCAGCGGCTGGAACGAGGGCCGCTACGGCAGCGACGAGAACAAGCTTGTCCTTGGGAACGGCGTCGCCCAGGGCGACCTGATTCGCGGTGCCGATCGTAAATGGTACATGAACTGGAATGAAGCAGCGACGGGAGACGTCCAGAAGTACTTCATTTCCTTCGACATGAACAACAATACGATAACGACTCGCAACGTGGAGCTGGACATGAACGGCGACAACCAGATTGACATCGCAGACGCTGTGACAATCCTGAATGTCATGGCCAGCGGCGACCCGGAGATGCTGGAGGCGGCTGACGTCAACGGCGACGGTTCGGTCGACATCGCCGACTTCGTTACAATCCTCAACGCAATGGCTCAGTAAGGCTCGGATTCCTTCCGCATAAAGGCGAAGCCGCCGCTCGCACAGCAGGTCTGTGTGCAGCGGCGGCTTTTTGCTGTTCCTGCCGTGCGATTCGCAAACGCACTGGCCTGAGGAACCCGTACATCGAGGAAAACTCTCCCGGCGAGCACGGAAAAAAGGCCTAATATGCAAATTTTGACCAATAGGCCCCCAAAGTAGGCTAGAATGTACTTTAACTCCCTGATATTTATTATATTTGCACCATTTAGGACTTTGAACTGACGCACAAGCTACTTGCATGAGCTTGTGCTGCCAATATGGATAAGCCCCGGAAGTTTTATCGGACTTCTGGGGCTTACGTCATTTTTTTTTCTTATCTTTGTGCCGTTAAATAATATATATTATGAAAAGACTCTTGCAATATAGTATTGTTTCCCTCTTGATATGGATAACACCGGTAAGTCTTTCTGCGCAGGCACTCCCAGATACTGTCGGCATGGAGGGAGACTCACTGTACAGCCAGCTCAACAGCCAAATACAGGACTTAAGCAGCCAGCTTCAGGACATGAACATGCAAAATATCATGCTCCAGGAAGAACTGCAGCGTACGGGTCGCAAAGTGATGATGGATTCCATCACTCAGGCCAACCGTATGCACCTGATTGATTCGTTGCGAAGCATAACCTCCGGAGCACCCCTCGTCGTAGACGGCGACACACTACTCCGCCTCTATGCACGCAACGGCGGCATCACCCCAGAGGCACGCGTAAAAGCCGCAGAAGAAATAATAGCCAGCTTAGGACATCGGCTAACCCTACAGACCGACACCTTCTATGTCTTTGAGGGAGACTACTCGTCCGACATCATGGCAGCAGGCGAAGTAGTCCTCAGCATAACCGACATAGACGGCCTTTGGGCAGGCATATCCCGCACCGAACTTGCCGCAGACTACAAAGACATAATACAGGCAAAAGTAGAAGAAATCCACGATGAGTACGGACTGCGACGCAAGCTGTTGGGACTCTTGCTTGCAAGCATCATCGTCGTCGCACAGGTACTGCTCCTCAAGTTCACCAACCGCTTCTTCTACCACTGGAAGAAACAAATGATCTCCCGCGTAATGCGCCGGCTGAATCCCCTTGTCCTCAAGGACTATGAGTTCCTCAACATACACATGCAGGGAATGATCGTCATGACGTTTTACAAGTTCCTTCGCTATCTCGTCATCCTCTTCCAGCTATTTATCTCCATCCCCCTGCTGTTCTCCATCTTCCCTGAAACGGAAACAATGACCTTCACCGTATTAGGCTACATCTGGAATCCATTCAAAGACATTTTGTTCTCCATCTTCAACTATATCCCGAAGCTGTGCCAGATTGTCGTCATCTGGTTCTGCTTCCACTACCTGCTACGCCTCATACGATACTTCGCCAACGAAATAGAATCGGAAAACCTGAAGATAACAGGCTTCTATCCCGACTGGGCTCAACCCTCCTATTATATCCTCCGTGTCCTTCTCTACTCATTGATGATAGTCATGATATGGCCACTTTTGCCAAGCAGTGACTCACAGATATTCCAGGGTGTTTCAGTCTTCATCGGTATCGTCGTGTCGTTAGGCTCCACTTCCATCGTCGGCAACCTTATGGCAGGACTGGTCATGACGTACATGCGTCCTTTCCGCATAGGCGATTACATCAAAGTGAATGATACCGTAGGCGAAGTAATAGAAAAGACCGTGCTTGTCACCCGTATCCGTACTCGCAAGAATGAGGTCATCACCATTCAGAACTCCAGCCTAATGGGTTCGCAAACAAGCAACTTTACCGTAGCAGCCCGTAATTACGGCATCATCGTCCATACAAAAGTAACTATCGGCTACGATGAACCCTGGCAGAAAATCAAGGACATCATGGAGAGTGCAGCCCTTGCCACCCCGGGCATTCAGCGGAAGCCGCGACCTTTCATGATGATTACAGCCCTGGATGACTTTTATGTCGAGTATGAAATAAATGCCTATACCAACGATGCCGTGAAGCTCCCTGCCGTTTATTCAGAGCTGCATGCTAATCTACTTAGGCGTTTCTTTGAGGAAGGCGTAGAGATCATGTCGCCCCACATCTACGCCCGTCGCGACGGAATAGACCTCCAAATGCCTGAAAGTTTCAAGAAGTAAAGTATTGCCCCATTCCTCCCTATACTCTTGACACACGATCTCCCCAAGTCACCAGGATTTGGTTTCATTTGTGTGGGGCTGCCCTGGCAGCTGGCCTTGTCTTAGTGTAAGGCAATGATGATAAATTAACGCTATCTTGAATTCGTCAGACTCACTCTAAGCATGTTTCAAAGGAGTAAGACCCCACAATTGCGGTTCAAGAAGCTTGACAGCGGACGGCAATGCTGCTGGCAGCAACGTAGGCCGTGGTCCAGGCTGCCTGAAAGTTAAATCCGCCAGTTATGCCGTCGATGTCCAACACCTCTCCTGCAAAATAAAGACCAGGGAACGTGCGACTTTCAAGGGTGGAAGGATTTACGCTGGCCAGTGAGACACCGCCACAGGTGACGAACTCATCGCGAAAAGCGGCACGGCCTGCTGTCTGGTACGTGTCGTTCGTCAACGCATTGGCCAATCTGTTCAACTCCTTTTCGTTCAGGCTCTGCCAGCGATTCTGCGAACGCTGACCAAGGGTTTTCGTGAGCAGATAGTCCCAAAGGCGTGCCGGAAGACCGCAAGGACGTATTGTCGAGAGCTGCTTTTGCGGATGCCGGGCAGCAATGGTCGTCAGCAGTTCCTTGACTTCCAACTCCCGTTGTCCCGTCCAATTGATGGTCAGTGGTACCCGATAGTCCGACTCACTTAGAAAACGTGCCGCATAGCTTGACAAACGCAGCGTCCCCGGTCCGCTAATGCCCCAGTGAGTGATCAAAAGCGGCCCGCTTGCACGCAGCTTCGTGCCGGGAATACCAAGCTGCACATCCTCAACCACTGTACCCATCAGCGTGTGCAAGGCTTCATCAGCAATACTCAGCGTAAAGAGCGACGGCACCGGCTGTATTATCTCATGCCCCGTTGCCGCCAGCCATTGCAGCCTTTCTGCACGCGGCTGCCCGCCGGTACAGATGGCTACGGCATCGTAGTTGCATAAATCATCAAGCGAAGTGATGCTGACCCCTGTCCGTATTTTTATCCGGTGTCGACGTGCCTCTGCCAAAAAGCAGTCGATAACGGAGCATGAATCCTGAGAAGCCGGGAACACGCAGTCGTCGTCCTGCGTCGTCAGACGAACACCATGGCGTTCAAACCACTCGTAAGCGTCACGGTAATCAAACTGCTTAAACAAACGCTTCATCAGGCGGTGCCCTCGAGGATAGACGGTCGACAAATCGCGCACCGCAGCAAAGGAATTAGTACAGTTGCAACGGCCACCGCCGGAGACCTTGACCTTAGCCAGCACATGCTGGCTGCGCTCCAAGATAGTGACGTCCATCTCCGGCACCATTTCCTTCAGGTTGATTGCCAAGAAGAATCCTGCCGCACCGCCACCTACTACCACTGTCTGCATCATGTTCTGTTCAAAGTTTCGCTGTATGGAACTGTCCGGTATATGTAATGTTCTCCAAGAACATGCAGGAGACAGACGTCTCTCAATGATGTCTGCCTCCTGCAAGTTTTCTTAAAATCCTAAAGTATAATTATGGTGGCTATACCTTCGGGAGCTTCTCGATGGCAGCGGCGATTTCCTCGTCAGTGGGGATGTAGTCGTTCATCGTGCCGTCATTGTAGGCTTTGTAGGCATAGAGATCGAAGTAACCGGTACCCGAAAGATTGAACACGATCACTTTCTCCTCGCCCGTTTCCTTACACTTAAGGGCTTCGTCAATAGCTGCACGGATGGCATGGCTACTCTCGGGTGCAGGCAGTATGCCTTCGGCGCGGGCAAAAATTTCTGCTGCTTCGAAGACGGAAGTCTGCTCATAGGCCCGAGCCTCAAATAGCCCCTGGTCATAAAGTTCGGAAAGGATGGGGCTCATGCCGTGGAAACGAAGTCCGCCTGCATGATTGGCAGAGGGAATAAACTGACTGCCTATGGTGTACATCTTTGCCAAAGGACAAATCATACCCGTATCGCAGAAATCGTAGGCATAGACGCCTCGCGTGAAGCTGGGACAAGATGCGGGTTCTGCACCGATGATTTTGTAGCTTGCCTCGCCACGCAGCATTTCGCCGAGGAACGGCGATGCAAAGCCGCCAAGGTTACTGCCGCCACCGGTGCAACCGATGAGGACGTCGGGCTTGATGTCATACTTTTTAAGAGCTTTCTGTACTTCAAGGCCAATGATTGTCTGGTGCAAGAGTACTTGACTAAGCACGCTGCCCAGCTCGTAGCGATAGCCTTCGTTAGTCACTGCCGCTTCCACAGCCTCGGAGATGGCACAGCCGAGCGAGCCCGTCGTACCAGGATGCTCTGCCAGAATCTTGCGCCCCACCTGTGTGGTGTCACTGGGCGAGGGAACGATGCTGGCACCATAGGTGCGGATAACTTCACGGCGGAAAGGCTTCTGCTCGTAGGAGCACTTTACCATGTAGACCTTGCAGTCGAGACCGAAGTACTGGCAAGCCATGCTCAGGGCAGTACCCCACTGGCCGGCTCCCGTTTCGGTGGTGACGCCTTTCAAGCCTTGCTCCTTGGCATAGTAGGCTTGCGCAATGGCGGAGTTCAGTTTGTGGCTGCCACTGGTGTTGTTGCCTTCAAACTTGTAGAATATCTTAGCGGGCGTACCAAGTGCCTGTTCCAGGAACTTGGCATGAACGAGGGGACTCGGACGGAACATCTTGTAGAAGCCGAGCACCTCTCCGGGGATGTCGAACCATCGTGTGTCGTTGTCAAGCTCCTGTGCTACGAGCGCCTTGCAGAAGATGGGCTCCATCTCCGCAGCCGTAAGGGGCTTGCCTGTGCCGGGATTCAGCAAGGGTGCCGGCTTTACCTTCATGTCGGCACGCACATTGTACCACTGAGTGGGCATTTCTTCTTCGCTCAGATAAATCTTGTAGGGAATGTTCTCTTTCATTTTACTTAGCTCATTAAGTGTATAGTTTACGATGAATCCGGAACAAAGGTACAAAATAAAGTGCAAAGTGAAGCCATAAAGGAGGAAAATATAAGGCAACAAGCAGCGTTTTATACTTTTCATGCATAAAACGGCATGTTCTGTACGATAAAGAAGCCCAGTAATCCTTCTTGGAAAATGGTGAGTTGTTACCAAAAGGGAGGTGATACGTTACCTTCAGTATGGTAAACAAGCATTATCAATAGAATCCATTCCTGCTGCTCGGGTGTCAATGAGTTTCCCGCCATTTTTGTAGCGATAGCTACTCGAAATTAAACGTCAAGACAATCATCTTGCTATGGGCACCATTGACACTGCGAGTGTACTTGAGCAGAGTACCGTCGATAAGGTCGCTACGATCCTTGTGAATGACATCCAAGAGGCCAAAACAGAACTTGAGCTCGGGGATGAGCTTAAAGTAAGGCAAATAGATGTCACAGCCCATACCTACCTCCAAGTAAATGTCGAACGGCTTGAGGCGCAACGCATCATGCTTGCGTGCAGTAAGATCCACCGTAGGGCTGACACCAGCAATGAGATAGGGACGGAAGTTATTGTAGCGCGGTGCGGCAAACTTCAAGTCAACGGGGAAAGAGATATAGGTACTCTTGAACACCTGCGTGCTGTCGGAACCACTCCTCTGCTCATGATAGACAGCATGCTTCTGTCCGAAATGTATAGTCGGCGAAAAGCGCAGGGAAAGATGATTGTTCAAGCGGAGATCACCAAGCACACCTACCGTGAACCCAGGGCTGTAGTTATCTATCTCGGAATACCACTGTTCGCCCGTCTCAGGGTCAATGTAGCCATTGTTCTCCAGCTCGAGATCCTGCAAATGAAGGCCAAGGAGGAAACCATAGTGTAGCCGCCGTTGGTCAATGTACGGACGGTTCTGCACCTTGCGCTCCTGCGCAGCCAAGCTCAGGGCGAAGAGAAACAGGATGAGCAAAGAAAAACTCCTCGTTGTGATTGTTCGCATCACGATAATAACGTATCAAGCCGCTGTTTTATTGCCTGAATCATTGTTTTTGATGATAAGGACGAAAAAAGTCTGCGAAAGATATTGTACCTATCACTATTTTTAGTTACCTTTGCAGACAGAATTAGAAATAATCATAATAATAATCTAAAAACTTTAATCAAAGATTATGGCTTACGTAATTAGTGATGATTGTGTTGCTTGTGGCACATGTATCGACGAATGTCCCGTAGGAGCTATCTCCGAGGGCGAAAAGTATTCTATCGACCCTGAGCAGTGCACCGAATGCGGTACCTGCGCAGATGCTTGCCCCAGCGGCGCTATCTCTCTGTAAAAAGAGAATAGAAATACAAAAAAGACTTAGGGAACAGAGCCTCATGCCTTGAGCGAGACATCTGTTCCCTAAATCTTTTATACCCTGATAGCTTTCCTTGACACAAGACCCAAGCGTCTTCACGTTTCTTACACTATTTCCCAGCCCTTACACCTCACTTGACAACAATCCTGCCTTCTATCTTACTATCTATAATTCTGTGTTTTAGTACATACTCCATCATCACATCCCGTGCCAAAACGCCTATGTCATGTCGTTTCACAGCTTTGCGAAGAGCAGTCATGCCATCGTTGCCATCGGCCAGGTAGTCAGTGGTTGCCACCGTATATATGCGGCGCGAATGAATCTTCTCACCTCCAATAGTGCAGGAAAGCAGACGACCATCAGCAGAGATTTCCATACGCACACTACTGCTCACGCCCTCACCTCCTACAGTAGCGATATTCTTCATCAGCTTTAACAGGTCAGAACCCCTCATCTCAAGCACAACCAAATAATTCTCAAAAGGAGAGATAAGCATAACGTCACCGCAGCGTACAATACCCTCAGGCATACTATTGCGCAAGCCACTCAGATTGAACAATCCCATGTCAGCAGGATCCAAACCAGTAGCCGTGCCACCTTCCACCATCACATCCGCCACCCAGTTGCCGAGCAGACTCTCAGGCCTTCCCTTTGACATCGTCACGCGACTCAAGCCAAGCACTTGATCCATTATACTGTCCGCACAAGCCTCGTATGGTGCAACGAGAGCAGCAGCCTCCGACAACAGTATAGCGTCCGACTGTGAAGTCACTTCCACATGCTCCCGACAAAGAGAGAGAACCTTACAATCCTGTGCCTGCAAACCCGACAAATGGGAAACCAACAACAAAAGCAACATCTTTCTCAGCATCTTTCTGTGCATTTTAGGACACAAAAATAAACATTTTCCAGCAAAAAGCGAAAAGTTTCGAGTCTAAACTTTCTTCTTTCAACTTTTTATCGTATCTTTGCACCCGCTTTCCCATAGGTCGCTGGCAGGAAAAGAGAGACCTGTTATGCCTATGAGCGATCGACAAACAATTTTAAAACAAATAAGCATTATGGCTGATTTAATCAAAATTGCTGAAGAAGCATTCGCAACTGGTAAGAGCCACCCCTCATTCAAGGCAGGTGACACTGTAACCATTGCTTACAAAATTGTCGAAGGTAACAAGGAGCGTATCCAGCTCTATCGTGGTGTCTGCATCAAGATAAGCGGCCACGGAGAGAACAAGCGCTTCACTGTTCGCAAAATTTCCGGTACCGTTGGCGTGGAACGTATTTTCCCCATCAACAGTCCTAACATCGACAGCATTCAAGTGAACAAGGTTGGTAAGGTACGTCGTGCAAAACTCTACTACCTGCGCAACCTCACAGGTAAGAAGGCTCGCATCGCCGAGAAGCGCGTCAGTGCACAGAAGGAAGCATAGTCTCCTACTCTATCCTTCTGTATCTGGTTCACGAAAGAACAAAGAAGAAGTCCCCGACCTTGATTGGTTGGGGACTTCTTTCATTACTATTTCAGTTTTTGTCTACTAGGCCCTACTTTTTGTCCAACCTGCCCAGTTTTTATTCAAACCATACCATACGCTATAAGAACCGTAGACTAGGCCTAGTAGACTATAAGACTGTACGCTATAAAAACCGTAGACTATAAGGACTGTAGGCCTACTTTTTGCATATTAGGCCAAAACATTGCAAGACCTTCATCGCTCAGAACGTCTATAGG
>JAFLUV010000007.1:0-11732 GCA_022508635.1 Prevotellaceae bacterium | reverse complement strand
ATATAGCAAGAGCAGGAAGGACAACTTCCTTCCTGCTCTTGTCTATATATACGTCAGGTGTGACGGATTGCGATTTGATTCTTACCAGATATCTTCCGGTTCAACAGGATTGTCGTAAACCTCCTTGGCGACATACTCCAGATAGTCCATGTAGAAGAAACGTGTGCGGTCGTCCATCACAGTCTTGAACTTAATGTAGTAGGTCTCATTGGGATCCATTGTCTCGCGGAAAAGAATGCGGCGGATACAGTATTTAGAGTCACGCATCGTTGTGCCTGTACCAGGGCCGCCGGCACAATACTGGTTGCATCCCTTCATGAATCCATTGTTTCGCAGGCGCTTGTCTACCTCGGCATTGTAATCGTCGTCCAGCTGATCTTCCACATAACCTATGTCACTGAACACGTTACCAGAGCTTGTGTGCAGTGTATTGTCACCACCCTGACGCAGGTCAATGGGTATACCCATAGCAGCAAGTTTATCCTTATTGCTGCCCCAATAGAACTGAACCATGCCACGACGGTTACCACCACTCTGGATAGCAAGGCGCAGTTCGTAGGTGCCACGCTTAGGCACGGGCGGCAGACGCATGGTGCACTCCAGCAAACCACGGATAGACATCTCATCACCCTGCATATTCATCCAGCCCTTGCCACGGCCTGTCCAGTAATAGAACTCGGTATCACTGGAAATATCAACATCGTCAAGATACTTATACTCTTGGTCAGTGGGAATGTAGACATAACCGTACTTGGTGCTCGTATTCTCATTGCAACGTATGTCGTTGTTCATGAACTCCGGCCACATGCTCGGAACAGTCCAACGAATACGATTCTTCATCAGGTTGTCACGCGTCTCGTCACTATACCATAGTAATTTGTCTATAGGATAGATGATGCCATTGCGGATGTTGTTTTTCCCCTCGAGGTTAGGTTCGCCCACGGCAATACCTTCCTTGTCCGCATCACATGAGAGTTCATGATAGGTGCCATCACGCGCATTGTCAAGATTTGGGAAGCGATTAATATATACACCATTACTCTCGCGGCTTTCATAGAGCTTGAGCAGACGGCGCTGTCCCATCGTAGTGTAGAACTCCATGACCGCCACTGTTGGTGTGCGGGTAGTGGTATTGAATCCCTTTTCATTGTAGTGATAGACAAGCTTGTCGGCACTCAAACGCTCGGGCAGCAGGTGGTAGGTCACGAACTGATAGAGCAGGTTATCTTTCGACTTATAGTTGTTGTCGCGGTTTGCATCAGGATAAATGCCCTGCGTACCAAGGTACTGCATGACGTCCTCCACCGTTATTTCGCTCGGATCCTTTCCGATTGCAGAAGCCCAGAAAGCATCGGTTTCGGCAAAGAGGGTGAAGCCGAAATAACGGTGCTCGGGAGTATAGAACGTCTCCTTTCCACTGTCACCAACACTTTCTTTCGACTTGGGCAGTCTCGGTGCGTTCTTCTGGTAAAGGTCCTCGTATATTTCATCGCGGTCCTTCGAGAGGGTGTCAAGCAAGCCGCAGGCATCAAGCAACTTGGCTGCAATGATAAAATCGCCAGAGCCGTCTTCAATTGACTTCTTGAGCAACTGCCCCAGAGTATTATTGGTAGGCGATACGACATTGTGGACAGCATGAATGACGCCATTGATACAGAGTATGTCGCGGTTATTCACATCTATATTACAGTCATTGACAAGGATGCTGTCTGGAACATTGGTGTACTGCACGATGAGCTTGCGGTCGTTCATATTGGGCAGGGGAAACTCTACGGTCTGTGAGGTAGAAGTCGGCACAGGAAAAGAATTCACCTCGAAGTAGTCATCATCGTCACCACTGTTAATGATACTGTTGAAGACGATTACCTTGCTTATTGAGTCGCGCTTGCGTTCACTGGGGAAAGCATCCCAATTAGCTTCACTGATGAGTCCCTCTTTTACCAACGAGTCGAGATACAACTGAATAGCGTCGTTTGTCGGGGCAAACACGGTATACTTACCGCGCGCCGTAAGCAACTGCCGGACAGTCGTTTCCGAAACGACACTGACATACACTTCATCGAGCAGACGGAGATACTCGCTGTATTGCTCGTGCTTGCTCAAATAGCTCGTAATCGTCTCCTCCTTGAAGACATAGCGCGACGAAGTGTCTATTTGCTCCGTGCAAGCTGATAAAAGAACAAAGGAAACAAGGACGTAAATCCCTAAAAGATGTTTCTTCATGTTAGTTTATTTAAGGTGTTTTTTATTTATTTTAGTAGTTTTAGTGCACAAAGTTAAAAAACATTTTTCAATTATCAAAGGAAGAAACAGATTTTTCTACATAACATTTTATCATCTGTCGAACATTTTTTTACAAAGATATTTGCAACTACCTATAAATAACCATCTTATTTGTTCAATCTTAGTCTTTTCCCCAAGTTTCAGACACCTTTCAGGCACTCTTCGTAGTACGCCGTCAGTACATTCCGCAACGTACTGGAGTACGCTCAGCAACGTACCGCAGTACGTTCAGTATCGTACCAGAGTGCGTTCAGCAACGTACTGGAGTACGGTACTGAGCGTACTGTAATGCGATACGTACAGTATGAGATACTCTAAGCAGGAAAATAAAAATGGGAATACGAAAGTAGGAATATAAAAGCAGGAGAATGAAACAAGAGAAAATGAAACGAGGGAATATAAAAGCAGGAATATGAAACGAGGAAAATGAAACGAGGGAACAATTCGGTAAATTGTTCCCTCGTTTACAAATGTATCAGGCTTCGGACCTACCCTATCCCAAGAAACTGATGAGCACACCAGCAGCAACGGCAGAGCCGATAACGCCACTAATGTTGCTCGACATACAATAGTTCAGCACGTGATTCTTAGGATCGTACTTCGTACTGATGCCGTTGCAGACACGGCTTGCCATAGGCACGGCACTCAGTCCTGTAGCACCAATAAGTGGATTGATCTTCTTCTTAGCAAAGAGATTCCAAACCTTCACCATGCAGATGCCGCTGGCAATGCTCAGCGCAAAGGCGCAGAAGCCACCGGCAACGATGCCCAGCGTAGTGACGTTGATAAAAGCATCCACCGTCATCGTCGCTCCCACGCACAGCCCCAGGAAGATGGTGGCAGCATTCATAATGCCATTGCTGGCAGCATCGAAGAGGCGGAAAGTATCGTTGCCAATCTCCTTCAGGAGGTTACCGAACATAAGCATACCTACCAGGCTGACTGCCGTCGGCACGAAGATAGCCACAATAGTCGTCACGGCAATGGGGAAGACAATTTTCAGCACACGCATATTCTTTATCTCCAGGCTCTCCGGATAGAGCTTGTCCTGCTCCTTCATGTTGATGCGCAGCTCCTTCTCCGAACAGAGGCACTTTACGACAAAGGGAATGATGACAGGCACCAAAGCCATGTAGCTGTAGGCAGCTATCGCAATAGGACCAAGCAAGTGTGGAGCCAGCTTGATGGTTGTGAAGATAGCAGTCGGGCCATCGGCACCGCCGATGATACCCAACGAACCAGCCTCCTGCGGCGTAAAGCCGACAAGCAATGCCACAAGCAACACGGCAAAGATACCCATCTGGGCAGCCGCACCGAAGACAGCGAGCTTCAGATTACGCAACATAGGACCGAAGTCCGTCAGCGCACCCACGCCCATAAAGATAATAGGAGGCAGCAATCCGCTCTTGATGAGCGCATAGTAGAGGTAGTTCATCAGACCAAGGTCGTGCGCAATCTGGTGAAGCGGCATCTCGTAGATGTTCTTCATCACAGTGCGACCATTCTCCATTACCGGCACAAGTCCTTCGCTATTAGCCTGCAACACGCCCATACCACCGCCAGGGAAGTTGGCAATAAGCACGCCAAAAGCGATAGGCACAAGCAGGAGCGGCTCGTATTTCTTCACAATGCCAAGATAAAGCAGCGTGAAAGCAAGCAAATACATGACGATGAAGAGCGGATTCTCGCCAATAGCAGAAACCGCCGTCATCGAATACAGCTTGTCAAGGATATCAAATATCATTTCCATAATACCGTCTTATCCTTTAAGCAAGTTTCATAATGGGATCGTCCTCTTCGACCGAATCACCGCTGTTAACCAAGATGGCAGTAATTACACCCGACTTGTCAGCACGAATGGCATTGAAGGTCTTCATCGCCTCGATATAGCCAAGCACGTCACCTTCTTGTACAGCATCGCCCACCTTCTTTGGAGTCTCGCTGTTGTCCTTCGTCAGGTAGAACTTGCCTTCGAGCGGAGCAAGAAGGTCTTCTCCCTGACCCTGGACGGCATTACCCGTTCCTCCTTGGGAAGAAACAGCGGAGGGCTGGTCTGCTCCATAGGCGATATTCACTTCGTAAGTCTGTCCGTTCAAGCTGACCTTAACCTGCTTGGGCAATTCGGCACTGGCAGCAGGAGCATTCTTCTTTGCCTTGCGATCAGCTAAATCCTTTTCAAAATCAGCCTTAGCCTTACCGCTCTTATATGCACGATACTGCTCAGGATGCATAGCCAATTCGAAGAGTTCCTCATCGTCCTCGCCAAGCTCCCAGCCATTCTCCTTCATCTCGGCACGGAACTCGTCGAGTTTGTCAGGATAGTAGCTTTGAGGATCATTAGCCTCAAACTCACGTCCCTGCGCCTTCGCCATATCAATCAATTCCTGTGCCACAGGACCAGGAAGTTGTCCGCTCTTGCCAAGAATCATGTCCCAGATATTGTCTGCTATCATGCTCCAACGCTCCTTTCCCTTCTCCATCTGAATAACATTCATCAGAGCCAAGTTCTTCACATACTGGCTGAAAGGTGTAACGAGACAGGGATAACCGACCTTAGGCCATACGTATGCCACTTCATCAAAGAGCTTGATCAGCAATTGATCGGTAGTCAGCTCGGGCTGACCATTTTTTGTCTTCCATTTGTTTAGGCTCTTAAGGTTATCTTCAAGGTCGGTCATCAAAGAACCCATCATTCCTCCGGGCAAGCCGGGCTTGATAAGCAACGAATTGTTTACATGATTGAGAGACGGAATATAATAACCCAGGAAGTCATCATACATTTCCTGAATAAGAGTACGCGTCTCCATATATGCTTCCATATTGATTTCCTTGACCTGGAAGCCTGCATCCTTCAGCATCTCCTGTACGGCAATGATGTCAGCATGACCCGTTCCCCAGGAAAGGGGAGACATACCGGTATCAATGTAATCGCAACCGGCCTTCGCTACTTCCAGGATGGATGCCATGCAGAAACCAGGGCCGGCATGGCTATGATACTGAATGACGATATTCTGATTATAGGCCTTAATGCCAGCAACTATCTTACCCAAACTGACAGGACGGCCTATACCAGCCATATCCTTGAGGCAAATCTCATCGGCACCTGCATCAATGAATGTCTTCGCTAAATTGACATAGTACTCTACCGTATGGATAGGACTATGAGTAATGCAAAGACTTGCCTGTGCTATCATACCGGCCTCTTTTGCATATTGGATAGAAGGGATGACATTACGGGTATCGTTCAAACCACAGAAAATACGTGTGATATCTGTTCCCTGTGCCTTCTTGACCTTATAGAAAAGTCTACGGACATCCTTCGGACAGGGACTCATACGCAAACCGTTGAGGGCACGATCGAGCATGTGCGTCTGTATGCCTGCCTCATGGAAAGGCTTCGTCCATTCGCGTACACTCTTATTGGGGTTTTCACCGTAAAGCAAATTGACTTGCTCAAAGCCACCACCATTAGTTTCTACTCGGTCAAAACATCCCATACGAATAATGGCAGGAGCGACCTTTACAAGCTGGTCAACGCGGGGCTGGTACTTGCCTGCACTCTGCCACATGTCACGAAAGACCAGACTGAACTTAATTTCTTTCTTCATCGTGTTATCTTGAAAAACTACTTATTTAACTTATATGCGCTTGGCAGAAGAGACATGACCCTTGCCACCCGTTATCTGACTTACTACTTGCTGAAGTACTGCCATTGTATTGCTATCCACTGCACTGGGAGCAGCTGTTCCCTTTGGAAGCACAACCTCTTCTGGTGCCACTTTATTGACAACCTTAATGAGTAACTTACCTCCCCATATCACAATAAGGAGAATCAAAAAGACCGTACTCATCCCGACAATCATCAGTTGAACACCTAATCCGATATAATTCATATCTTTAATATGTTTAAATTTATAATTCGGCGCAAAATTACACAAAATAATTGTCTTTACGCCTTTTCAAAGCAAAAAACTTACCTCGATTGTTCTATTTTAACACTAATTCTCCGACAAAGTACACCAAGTGGAGGGTTCTCTTTCTCCAAAGTGACGGAAACAGTAGAAACTGCGGAACATTCTGCAAGAATGGACGATGCTATTCTTGCAGCTACATGCTCTAAAAGATTGGAAGGAATGGCCATCTCGCGTCGAACAATGGCGACAATGTCTGCGTAGTTCGTTGTACCCTCCAAACAATCATCCTGCCAAGCCGAAGACTCTACCTCCACCTGAGCACAAATCGTAACATAGAAGTCTGCCCCTACGATTCGCTCTTGGGGCAAGACACCATGACAAGCATGGAGCTTAAGGCGATCAATAGTAATGCAGAAGTTCATTTCTGCTCCGTATCTTCTTCGTCGGGAAGTTGTGGCGCATCTGGAAGATACTTCTTCAGCACACGAGCCACACCGGCAGTCCAAGAGTTAATCGTATCATTTTCCAACTGAAGGGAGGAAATAAGACGGATAACATGATCAATAGGCATACGATAGCGTAAAACACCACTGATAAGCTTGGCATAGTCCCAATACTCAGGATTAAAACGTTCACTCAATCCTTCGATTGTAGTTTTATAACCACGTTTGTTAACGAACTGGAAGTCATAACGTTTCTGGCCATCACGATCGTAATGCTTCACGATGAAACCCTTCTGCACACTTTTCGGTATGGCAATACCTTCGTCATCATCCTGCAAACCTGTAAAAATCTCGTAAGGGGCATTATCAAGCAGACCGACAAAAGCCACCCATTTCTCCTTCTTGTTTTGAAAGCGTACCACATCGCATTCCAACACATCAGGACGACGCTCCATAACGGTTGGCGCACTGCCTTGCAAAGCATCATGCCGCAGGAACTTCTGGCTGATCAATGATGTGAGAAGCCCATCGGACATCGACTCATTATCCTTACGAGTATATCGGATGTCAGTAAAGACCTGAGCCAACGTTTCCTTATTATTAATCTCCACGAAATGCTTGTTTTCTTGCAATGATTCGCGCTTAGTATAACAGGCATCTATACGCTCCGGAGTGAAGGCACTATAAGTCTCTTGATGCAGGATGGCTTGAAGCGGGAGACGGTCTGTTTGGTTGGGCTGCTCTGCTGGCCATCCCACGGTAAGAGTTGCAACAGGGAAAACTAATTCCGGCAATTCCAATGTAGTGATAATGGTCTGTGGCTGATAGATGGTCGTACCGAGGAAACAGATTCCAAGCCCCTCTTCTTCTGCTAAACAACAGAATGTCTGCGTGAAGAGTAATGCATCAGTTGCAGCATTAAGGAAGCTCAACACATTTCCATAGCCGGGAGTAGCTTGACGCTGCAGGCACCAATCGGTAGTACGACGGTAATCGGCACAAATGGTCAGCACAACAGGTGCTTGCGTCACCATTGGTTGACAGAAATGGGCAGGCGCCAACATTTCCTTCATTGCAGCAGAACGTGTCACGACAACACTGTATAGTTGCAGGTTGCCCATCGTCTGTGTGCGTGATGCATCTTCTATCAAACGATTCAGCAGCTCATCGCTAACGGGTTGCTGAGTGTACTTGCGAATAGTCCGCCGATGTCTGATATCCATAATTCCATTAACTCATTAGTTTCTTTTCCAATTCACTAAGGTGCTGACGCAGCTCTTTGTCCACCTTCAGCCGCCCATCAATAGTTTTAATACCGTGCAGTACAGTAGCATGGTCACGGTTACCCACGTATACACCAATTTTACTGGTAGTGAGTTTTGTGTGCTTATGAGCAAGGTACATACTCATCTGACGGACGATAACAATGTTCGCCTTACGGCTTTTGCCGAAGAGTTCATCCTCCCGAACGTTAAAGTATTCACAGGTACAACTGATAATCTGATCAATAGTGATGGCTTTCTTCTCCACCTTCACACGACCAGCCAATATACATTGGGCAAATGATAAGTCTACATCTCTACTGTATACGACAGAGTATGCCAAAAGGCTATGAATAATACCCTCCAGTTCACGAACACTACCCGTAACATTTCCAGAAATGTAATCCAGCACTTCATCTGGGATATTCAAGCCGTCGTGTTTCACTATGCTACGTAGAATACTGCGCCGCAAGCTCTCCTCCGGACGTTCCATCTCTGCCATTAGCCCACTCTTAAAGCGCGTGATAAGGCGATCCTCCAAGCCTTGAAGGGCAACAGGCGGGCGATCACAAGTCATTATGATCTGCTTGCCGTTCTGCCGCAAATGGTTGAATATATGGAAGAAAGCATTCTGCGTACCCTTCATGCCAACCAGTTCCTGCACATCATCAACGATGAGCATGTCTATGCTCTGATAGAAATGTATGAAGTCATTGAATACATTACGATTACGCGCATCGGTGAACTGCACCATAAAAAGATGAGCACTCAGATAAAGGACACGCTTTTCGGGGTGTAATTCCTTTGTATGCAAGCCAATGGCATTGACAAGATGTGTCTTGCCTACTCCGCTCGGACCATAAATGAAGAGCGGGTTAAAAGTCTGCTGTTCGGGATGCTCGGCAATAGCCTGCCCTACACTGCGAGGGAGCTTGTTGCTGGAACCTTCAATAAAATTACTGAAGTTCTGGCGTTTGTTAAGCTGCGAGTCAAGATCCTCTGCTGGACCTACCGCCTGTGCAAGATCAGGAGACTTGTTACCTTCGCAAGCCGATGTCACTGTCGGTAGCACCGTTGCGTTGTCGCTCTCTTGGCTTACCATCACATTGTCTGCAACCTCTACCATATAGGAGAGTGAGACATCATTACCAAAAAAACGTCCGATGGTAATATGAATCAGTCGACGGAAATGCTCCTCAAGATACTCAAAGAAGAACTGAGACGGTATATAGACCGTTAGTTCCTTCTGAACAGCATCGTACGACTTGATCTTCATCGGTGAAAACCAAGTCTGGTATTGCTGTTCTGTCACGTTGCAGCGAAACATCTCCATGCAACGCGACCATAATATCTGTGCATCTTCCGTCATTCCAGCGAATGCGTATTTTAATTTAAATTATAAATATAATGTATATCAGTACTTGACGCTGTCTGTTCCCCCTTCTATATAAGTTTGGACAACTCCGACAATGACGATGCAAAATTAGTACATTTTTTACATTTGGCAAAACATTCTTTGCTTTCCTAAATAAGACGAGAAAGGTAACACTTTGTCTTTCAAACCTTGAAATTACAGAGCCTTACTAAACGGAACAACAACTCTTGCATATATTTATTCATTTGTTAACCAGGCGCTTACAGTAATTTATACTTGATGACTTGGAACATAGTGAATCTATTTAACTTGCAATCTTCTATGTGTTTATCGGATATATGCAAAATGACTCTATGTATTCCCCTTATTTCTTGAAAATCTAAATTAGCAAGAAATGTATTCTTCTTCTAAGACTATACAATAATCAGGTACCTTTGTCCGTTTTATAAATAAAAGTATAACAAAACTATATTTGCAAACTGTAAACATCTGTTTTAAGAATCGTGCCTATGGAACAAACTCTACCCTTACCTTTTCTTCAGCCAAGCACAGCAGTTCTGGCAAAGATACGCCAGTTTGCACGCACATTTCGGCCTCAACTCCACAACATAACAGTTACTTAACATGATTTCTCCTTCCTTGCTCTCTGCCAACTTCGCCAATCTTGAGGCGGAGATGAAGTGGTTCAACCAGAGTTCTGCCGATTGGCTCCACATTGATGTCATGGATGGCGTGTTCGTTCCAAACATATCATTTGGTTTCCCTGTCCTGAAACATGTCGCCCGTATTTGTCAAAAGCCATTGGACGTGCACATGATGATAGTTCAGCCTGAGAAGTTCGTGGACGAGGTCAAGGCACTCGGAGCCTACCTGATGAACGTGCATTACGAAACTTGTCCGCATTTGCATCGCGTAGTCGGACAGATTCACGAGGCTGGCATGAAGGCCGGCGTGACACTCAACCCTGCAACACCCGTCTCGGTACTGGAGGACATTGCTGCCGATGTAGACTTAATACTGCTGATGAGCGTTAACCCAGGCTTCGGCGGGCAAAAGTTCATTCCACATACGCTCGAAAAGGTGGAAAAGTTGCGCCAGTTGCTTAACCGTACTGGCAGTAAAGCACTCATTGAGGTGGATGGCGGCGTGAACCTTGAAACGGGACGTCTGTTGAAGGCTGCCGGTGCCGATGTGCTTGTGGCAGGCAACTACATCTTCTCTGCACCCGATCCTGCCAAGGCATGCGAAGCCCTGTCCGCACTCTAACACTCTGCACGCCTTCATCCATGCTATGATTGTACAGCATCCGCTGCTCTGGTGTGCCTTATTGCTTGCGACTGGTATTGTTGTAGGGGAATACTTTCCTCTACCCTATTATTTGCCCCTGCTTGCGGTTATTCTCATTGCATGCCTATGGCTACGCAACTCACGCCATCTGCATGACATCCTGACAATTATCGTCTGGCTACTCATCGGATGCAGCAGGATTTCGGTCTGCCACGAATCAAGCCGTGAACAGACAGGAGGAAATGTGATTACGCGAAAAGCAGGAGAGATACAAGCCTCCCTGATAAACAGGCTCGAAAAATCTCATTTATCGCCGAATGCTCTGGCTCTGTGCTCTGCACTAGTTCTTGGACACAGGGACGGATTGAAACGTGAGACACGTCAAGCCTATGCCCGTGCAGGTATCAGCCACCTGTTGGCACTGAGCGGCATGCATTTAGGTATTCTATATGGTTTGCTACATCTCATTTTTATCCGTTGGGTGAGTCACAGTCGTTGGCGATGCTATGCACTACCCTTTATCTTGTCTATTTTATGGGGGTATACTCTGGTCGTTGGAATGCCTGTTTCATTAGTAAGGGCAGCCATCATGCTATCCGTCTTCACCATCACATGGCTTCTACAATACAAGACTGATCCTCTGCATCCACTGGCGTTGAGTGCCATCATCATACTGCTGGTGTCCCCTGAAGCCTTGTTCAGCATTAGCTTCCAACTGTCTTTCACTGCCGTCTTCTTCATCATTGCCTTCTGGAAACCAATCGAAGAGAATTTCCCACACTTGCCATGGGTAGCAAGGATGCTGGCTGTATCCTGCATCGCACAGCTTGGAACGACACCGCTCACGCTTTATTATTTTCATCAGCTACCATTACTTGCTCCATTTTTCAGCGTTATACTCATACCGCTCACAACAGCAATCATTTATATGACGCTCATTGTATTGGCATTGCCCCTTGTTCCGCTTTCGAGGCTGCTAAACACTCTTGAAAGCGTACAGCAATACATCGTCGATTCCATCGACAAGGTTCCAGGTGCAACACAAACTGGCTTTTACCCAGACGTGATTATGGTCGTACATGTCTATGCAGTTCTTCTCATTGCTATCGTACGACTTCGCACCAGATAGATGCATGATTTCGGCAATCTATCTAATTAACGTGAGTTC
>JAFLUV010000069.1:9236-11318 GCA_022508635.1 Prevotellaceae bacterium | reverse complement strand
TGGAGTAGGGTGTGTGTCAGTCTTTTCTGCCGGAGTCTGTGAATCTTTTAATAAGGAAGTCAGGATTGACACGCAGATAAATGCCGAAGGAGAAGTTAAGGTCGCTCCGTCCTGCCTGCCATGTTTGCCAGAGTTCTGCGTCTGCACCGAGCGTGTAGCTGCGATGGAAGGTGTGATGGAAGCGGATGTGTGCGGCTGCTGTATGCAGTCTTCCGTAGTCTTGTTCGTCCGTTGTGCTGAGTGTCGAATAGAAATGATTCCCGTAGAGGCTGACAAAGTGACGGGGTGCTATGAAGTATGATGCGCCGGCTTCGAGGAAATGCCACAGGCTGAGGTCGAGAGAGGCGTAGCCTGCTGCGCCACTTTTGAAAGGCCATAGCTGACCTTTCTGCTGATAACATAGCAGGGCATCGGCTTCGACTGTAAGGGATTGGAGGACGCTGTTGCCTGTGTTCCATTCCGTTCCTGCACCGGCCGATGCGTTGCATATTGTCTGTACGGCCTTGTTCTCTATGTTTTGTTCGCCGCCACGGTGCTGCAGGACGAGCTGTACGGGCAGATAGGGGCGGATGCTTGTGTGTTTCCGGGAGGTTTGGGCGTTATGTTTTTCCTGACGACGGGGCTGGGGAGAGGCGTCGTTCTTTCCGATTCGCCATGTCGTGCCTACGGTGAAGGCTTCCTGATGGTTGTCTTCGCGGAAGATGTAGCTTTGCCAGTTGAGCCAGATGTCGGCATGGAGGCGGGGACGATCCCATAGAAGCTGGAAACCTGTTTCGGGATCTTGCGTGAGGTTTGTCTCGGGATTGAAGAGCGGTTCGGCAAGTCCGTGGTTCTGTCCGCCGTAGATGTTGCCCAGTATGATGGAGAGGTGGCGGAAATCTGCCTGTGCGCGGAACCAGGGTAGCAGGTGTGCGCCGCTGGTGTATTGCCCGGCTTTCCAGCGAACTATGTCGTGATAGACGTAGTTTGGGTAACGGTTGGCGCCGTTGAAGATGAGTGCGTGCAGGCCGATTCCTACCTTTATCTGCCTCAGCGGCATGTATGTGAGCCTGGGCTGCAGCCAGAGTCCGGGCAATGAGTAGCCTTCTGCGAGGGGACTTGTGTACTCGTTGTTGCGGAAGAAGCTGATGCTTTCCAGCTCTATGCGCAGGGCGTGGACGTCGGCTGTGTCCAGTCGGTGGCGGGAGGTGGCGGCAAGTTGCTGCCACATGATGCTTTGTGCGTTGCTGCTCACCGTGGATGTCCAGAGGCAGATGGGGAGGAGGAGGCGGGAGAGGTGTCTGTAGCGTGGGGTCATGTCCGTGGGAGTGTGTGCGTGCGTCAGCTTTTCTTTGCTCCCTTGTAGAGGAGATAGAGGAGGGCTGCTGCTGCGAGTGCGAGGATGACGACCTTGAGTTCGCTGCTGTACTGTGCGACTTTTTCTTCGAGCTGTCCGCTATAGTGTCGGCCGATGTACCATCCCATTGCTGCCAGGATGCTGTTCCAGAGGCTGGCGCCGAGTGTGGTGTAGAGGAGGAAGCGGCCCAGGCTCATGCGTGCCAGTCCGGCGGGAATGCTGATGAGCTGACGGACGGCGGGGACGAGGCGGCCGAAGAATGTGCCGGCGGCTCCGTGCCGGTCGAAGTAGCGCTCTGCCTGCTCCACCTTGGCGCGGTCTATGAGACAGATGTGGCCCAGTCGGCTTTCGGCGAAGCGATAGACGAGGGGTCGTCCCAGGTAGCGTGCCAGATAGTAGTTGAGGAGTGCTCCGATGCAGGCTCCAAGTGATGCGCTGAGGATGACGAGGATGATGTTGAGTTCGCCCGTCGTTGCTGCTTTGTAGGCGGCAGGTGGCACGACGATTTCGCTCGGGAAGGGGATAAAACTGCTCTCGATTGCCATCAGTAGCGTGATGACCCAATAGGTGAGGTGTTCCAGACACCAGGCAATGAACGGTATGGACTGCATCTGTTTTTTGGGTGCAAAGATAAGGATTTTTTCGCAAATGGAGGCAAAACACGGCGAGATAATGCAGTTTTGCGGGAATCATTGCGGCTGCGCGGCTCCGGATATCCGGGGAGATTTGCCCTCGGATACCCGCTG
>JAFLUV010000069.1:6317-9136 GCA_022508635.1 Prevotellaceae bacterium | reverse complement strand
CGGGTGCGGGATTGTCCGTCAGGGGGTGGGCGGTGTTCGCGGGATATTCATCCAGTATTGCCTCTCCTGCTCGGGCATCTTCTCGATGGCGTAGCGGAGAGTGGTGCGCGGCATTTCGCGGACGTGACGGCTGAGGAAGCCGCGGAGAAGCTCCATGGAGCAGCGTTTGCCCATCTCACGAAGCATCCAGCCTACGGCTTTGTGCATCAGATCGTGCGGGTGACGAAGGTGGATTTCTGCGTAGCGCTGGCACCATGTGGGGTCGCCTTTCTGCAGGGGTTTCCACGTGCAGACGATGCTCATGCGCTGCTCCCATAGGCATGGGCTGGCGGAAAGTCGGTCGAGCTGGCGGAGCTTTTCTTTCCTGTCGCCCAGGGACGAGGGAAGAAGGAGCCAGCTACCAAGGAGCTTCGGGGCGGACAGGTCCACGAGGTCCCAGTTGTTTGCCTGGCGTGCGTGACTGAGATATAGCTTCAGTATCTGGTCACGCTCGGCGATGGCTGCGGCATCGTTGTGCAGTCGGGCGGAGGAGAGGCGCTCGAACTTCAGGACGAGTATCAGCAATGCGCACAGCCTTATCTCGTGCCAGGGGCTCGACAGTAGCTGGGGTATCTCGCTCAACTGCGTGTCCCGTGCCGCGAGCTTTGCTATATGTCGCGTCTGCGGTACCCTGATTCCGAGGAACTCGTCGCCTGCACCGTACTCGCCCGGTGCGGTCTTGAAGAAGCGCATCAGTATGGTCCGCTGCTCGTCGTTGCGCAGTGAGGTGAGCTGCTCTGTGATGTCCTGTGCCGTCATTCCCATGCTATCCGAGCCTGCGGTTCACTTCGTCCCAGTCGACAATCTGCCAGAGTGCTGCGAGATGGTCGGGGCGACGGTTCTGGTAATCCAGGTAGTAGGCGTGCTCCCATACGTCGAACGTGAGCAGGGGCTTGAGGCCTCTTGTCAGCGGGTTTCCTGCGTTTGGCTCCTGGCTTATGACCAGACTGCCGTCCTTGTCTGCCGAGAGCCAGACCCAGCCTGAGCCGAAGAGTGCGGTGCCTTTCTGCTTGAATTCCTCGCAGAAATTCCCGAACGAGCCGAACTGTTTCTCTATGGCTTGCGCGATGCGTCCGGCGGGAGCGTTGTCCGACTTCGGGGAACGGAACTGCGTGAAGTACAGGTTGTGGTTCAGTATCTGCCCCGCGTTGTTGCTGATGCTGCCCGAGCTGTTGCACACAATTTCCTCGAGCGTCCGGCCTGACAGGGCACTGTCTTGCTCAATCAACAGGTTGAGGTTGTTCACGTAAGTTTGCAGATGCTTTCCGTAATGAAAGCCGATTGTCCGGGCACTGATTACCGGTTCCAGTGCCTCAGGAGCATAAGGAAGCTTGATTAATTCAATCATGACTATTAGTTTTATGGTTGGTTAATATGATAGTATTGTCGGTATATGTGGCAGGCCTTCCTCTGCCCTATCCAGCGAAGAGATAGGCGGCTTACTCCGGGCTAATTAACATCATAGATCACCAATACTGGATTCATCTGATACTTATCCTTCGTATTATACTCATCGTCGGGAAGTCCTGCCACACTCTCGTCTGGGTATAATGAGGGGTCTATCGAGTATATGATGCTATGTTTTCCTACTCCAACAATATTAGTCGACGGAAATATGGATAATTGGAAGTCATGCAATAAAGAATCGTCATATATATGTAATTCTTTAGAAGCAAGACTGTAAAGCGCATTATACTTCTCTATAATCCCATCATTAAGCCTCTGGAAAGAAATGAACAGGTTGTCTTTACATAAGAAGACATCTCCGATATTCCCAATATAATTTTTCCCTGAAATCGTAGATATATAAGCCTCGCTTGTCAAATCAGAATCGTCCAAGCCATCGCTGCCAAAATCCAACGTAAGCAACGGAGCTATCTCGCCATCCTTTATTTTATAGATTGAATTCAAATAAGGAGAACAGAAGAATATATCACCCTCAGCATCTGCAAAGAAGGTCTTTTCGCTCTTTATGGGAACACGCCCATCATTTAACATGGGGAAATAGGTCTCTATGACATCGCCGGATTTTGCATCAGTTTTGAGCAAAAGAGCTGAAGATTGATTCTGTCCGTCACTCTCCAGCCATATATAGTCCTCATCAACAGCAAAACCCAACGCCCATTCCTTGGTTCGTATGGTCCTCATATACGAACCCTCTAACCCAAAGCATTGGATTTTATGGGAGGCATTGTCCAATAAATAGACCTGTTTATTTTGCTGATCGACATAGACATCATTGATGGAGGCATATTCCTTTTCTGTATGTCCTTTGTCACCGATGCGGTAAAGAAATTTTCCTTTATCATTAAAGACAAAGACTGCATCACTTTTCTGATCCCAAACGATGAATAATGAGTCAATCGCATAGATTCTATTTATATCCGCCACTCTACTGTCAGACGTCAATTCAAGGAAGACCATACGGTCATAAGGGAACATGGAGTAGAAGTTGAAATTGTGCTCAAGACTATCCAAATTTACAATAGCCTTATCTGCAAGGTCATAATCTTCTGCTGTTTTTTTACATGAAACAAAAACAACAGATATACATGCTAAACATAGGAATATTGATATTATTTTTTTTTGCATAACTTTACAATACATAATCAAATAATTTTATTGTCATCCATGTATGGCTACAAAGATCAGTCATTCTTATACATCAAGGAACGGCAGCATAAAAAGTTTCTGTTTCATAATTTTTTGTTTTTAATTGTTATTCGGCACTATTGCCTTTTCTTTAATTTTCTTTTTCACTATCCTGGTGGACATTTGGC
>JAFLUV010000069.1:0-6217 GCA_022508635.1 Prevotellaceae bacterium | reverse complement strand
CAGATATGGCGTGTATCGTCGGCAGATATGGCAGGTATTGTCGGCTCTCTTCCTCTCCATTCTTCCGTCTTAGTAGCCGTACTGGTGCAGTAGCCGCTCTTTCTCTGCCTGCGTGATGGGAATGATTGTGCCGTGGCGAGGCGTGAACTTCCCCCTTGTCTCCGTGTCCTGCACGAAGTGAAACGTCTTCAAGTCCTCCGACCGGCAGAACTGATAGTGCCCGCTGCCATAGCAATCGTACATGACAATCCACGACTTTCCGTCGATGGTCTTGCACACACCGACGCCTTCTACGGCCTCTTTTGTCTGCTCCACGTTGCCCTCCTGCATCTTCCATTCGCCTGTCAACGTGCCGGCAGTGGCCTGAAAGATGCCGCGTCCCGACTCCTGCTTGTAGAAAAGGTGATAGAGACGATCGGCTTCGTTATAGACAATATCGCCGTCAATGGTGGCATTGCCGGCATCAAAGAGCCAGCACGGTTCGCCCTCCAGGTCCGTGAAGTCCTTGTTGGCATACTGGTAGTAAATCCTGTCGTAGGAATCAGGACTGCCGGTGCGCAGGGAATAGAACACCATGTATTTGCGCGCCTTGCGGTCATAGATAGTCTCTGGTGCCCAGACGCGAATGACGTCTTTCCACGTCTTCGTGTAACGGGTAGGGAAGTTGACGGTGGAGTGCTGCCAATGTATGAGGTCAGTAGACTTCAGTAGTACAATCCCACGATTGCTCGACCATCCGAGCGACGAGCGCATATCGGTGCAGACCATATAGAACGTCTTGCCGTCCTCACAGCGCAGGATGTGAGGGTCCCGGACACATTGTGTCAGGGCAATAGTATCGCTTTCAATCACAGGACGTCCCCTGTTGAGCGGAACATAGTTGTAACCGTCATCGCTCAAGGCATAGCATATCTGTTCGTCTTCTGGAGCATTGCCGTTGAAATAAGTGAAAAGATATGCCACCATCTGCCCGGAGTCTTTCGGCCTGTTGGATGCAGTTGTCCTCTTGCCTGCCGCCATTGTGGCAGGTATCAATATTGCAATCAAAGTAAGAAGGCACTTAATGTTCATAGCCTCATGCAAAGAAATAGTTGTGCTTCTTCTCCCATCCGATGGTCGTGGATGCTCCATGTCCAGGCAAGACTGTTGTCTCTTCGGGAAGACACAACAGCTTGTTGCGTATGCTGTCCAGCTCAGCCTGCGGACTACCACCGGGCAAGTCTGTGCGTCCGATACTTCCACGGAACAGAGTGTCACCGCTTAGTAAAAGCGCAGCATCGGGAATATACAGCGATGCAGAGCCAGGAGTATGGCCAGGCGTATGTATGAAACGGATGGTATATGTTCCGATAGTCAGCTCAGTACCATCGTTTACAAGCTTCTCTGCATGAGGAAACTCTGCCTGGAAAGCCAGCCCAAAGTCTTTCATCATCTCAGGCATTTGGCGATAGATGACGATATCGTCCGCGTGGAAAATAGGGGAGAGACCGTAAGTACGATGGATGAAAGGCAGTCCGAAGATATGGTCGAAGTGCGTATGTGTCTGTAAAGCATACTTTAGCTTCAGGCTATGCGATGCGATAAAGTTTACGAGTTCTTGTTCCTCAGTATTGTTCCAGGCACCGGCATCCACGATGATAGCTTCTAATGTCTGCTCGTCCCATAGCAGATAAGTGTTCTCCTGTACAGGATTGAAGGTAAAAAGTTGATATTTCATAGCGGAAGGTAGACAAGTTTCTTTGTCTTGAAGAATTCCTCTTTAAAGTATTTGCTGAGTGATATTATCTGTGCAGTTCTACCGAAAGGCTTTGCCTCATTCTCTAATTCTCCGCCCTTGAGGCATAGGAGACCGTTTGGTAAACCGTTGAACTGCTCTCGGCTGATGTTCTTACGGATAATCTTCGTCAGGTCAGCAAGCGGCATAACGGCTCTCGAAACAACAAAATGGAACTGTTGCCGGACTTCCTCTGCCCGGCACCATTCAGTCGTGACGTTCTGCAAATCGAGTGCTGTACAGACCTCTTGGCAAACACGTATCTTCTTACCGATGGAATCAACAAGGTGAAACTTGCAATCAGGAAACATAATAGCAAGGGGAATACCCGGGAATCCGCCGCCTGTGCCAAGATCCATGATGGCAGTACCAGGTTTGAAACGAATAGCCTCGGTTATGGCAAGAGAGTGTAGAACGTGGTGCTCGTAAAGGTTATCAATATCTTTACGTGATATGACATTTATCTTGCTGTTCCAGTCGTGATAGAGCGCATCGAGTGCTGCGAATTGCTCTTTCTGCCTGTCAGTCAGTGTAGGAAAGTATCTTAATATATGCTCCATAGTTCAATGTTATAGCTTTGGACTGGAATGGGGAAGGATAATATATACTATCGCCACAATTCCCAATATAAAAGGATAGTAGAGATAGGGTATGATGTCAAATGGATTGACAGATGCCAAGCCGCTTGCAATGAGCATTTGTGCACCATAGGGAATAATGCCCTGAGCCATACAACTGAAAGTGTCCAGGATGCTGGCAGCACGCCGTGGAGCAATGTTGTATTGTTCTGCCATACGGCGAGCTAATGGCCCTACACTCAGGATTGCAATGGTGTTGTTAGCGGTACAGAAGTCTGTCAACACCACTAAAGCAGCCATGCTAAGTTCTGCGCTCCTGCGATTGACGATACGACGACTGAATATCTGCATAAGCCAGTCAATACCTCCTGCCAGACGGATGACATGCATGAGCCCCGCTGCCATGAGGGTTACGATAATCAGCTCACTCATGCCCATGATACCATCGTTCATCGCATGTAGCCATCCAAAAGGTGTCAGTGTTTTACTGCATAAGCCAATAATAGCAGCAAGAAACATTGCAGAGGCCAGCACAAGCATAACA
Source organism: Prevotellaceae bacterium (assembly GCA_022508635.1). GTDB lineage: Bacteria > Bacteroidota > Bacteroidia > Bacteroidales > Bacteroidaceae > Physcousia. Next base: position 3,321 of record JAFLUV010000069.1, on the reverse strand, counting down.
TTCATGCCGCAAAGTGCTGCCACTATTATATATATATAAGGTATGATGGCATGATATGAGGTCGGTTCTATCTGGCTGGGCTCTATAGTAACGGGCGTATGGCAAGCGTATAGTGCCAGACAGATAAGGGCTGCAGGCAGTGTTATCCATATGTTTGCCCTGAACTTGTCTTTCATCTTACATCCCTGCGTCTGGGTAGCGACAATAGTCGTGTCAGAGATAAAGCTCAAATTGTCACCGAAATAAGCTCCGCCTACTATGATGGCTACCATCATAGCCGTGCTGCTACCAGTCTGTTCTGCCATGTTGCTGGCTATTGGAACAAGTGCTGCTATGGTGCCGACGCTGGTGCCTGTGCTGAACGAAATGAAGCAGGAGGCCGCAAAAAGGCTAGCCAGTACAAAATCGGGCGGAACTGCCATCAGTGTAAGACGTATGGTGGCATCAATGGCTCCCATCTGTTTAGCCGTAGAAGCAAATGCTCCTGCCAAAATGAATATCCACAACATTTGCATCACATTGGGTGAGGCTGCACCTTCCGACAGATTCCCGAAACGTTTACTGATATTTTGTCCTGGCATAATGAGTAGGCTGTAAAGACAGGCTACCATAAATGCGACAGTGATAGGGACAGCATAAAAGTCATCGGCTATAATACTAAGTGACAAATATAGCAATAGGAAGACTATAAGCGGACTCAATGCAAATAATCCTTTTCTACTGGAAATATCACTTTTCATACTGCGAAGTTACATTTTTTTTCTTTTGCTAATCGTCTTTTTTTGTAAAAATAGCCATTTTTGATGAATTTATTTGTATAATGGTATTATCTTTCCCGTTTCTTTTGCTTAACTTTGCAGAAAATAACATAACACAGAGATTTTACATATAGAAAATATGGCAAAAATTATTACGATGGGTGAGATAATGTTGCGCCTTTCTTCACCAGGCAACAGCAGACTTGTCCAATCGGAAAGTATGGAAGTAAATTATGGCGGAGGCGAGGCCAATGTTGCTGTCAGTTTACAGAATTATGGTAACGAAGTGTACTTCGTGAGTCGTGTTCCTGCTCACGAAGTGGGGCAGGCAGCAGTTAACAGCCTGCGTCGCTATGGCGTGCACACAGACTATGTGGTACGGGGTGGCGACCGTTTAGGTATTTATTTCCTTGAAACGGGAAGCAGCTTGCGTTCCAGTAAAGTTATTTACGACCGTTCTCACAGTAGTTTCAGTGAAGTTGCACCGAAAGATTTTGACTTCGATGCCATCTTTCGTGATGCAGACTGGTTCCATTGGAGTGGTATCACACCGGCTTTGAGCGACAACACTGCAGAATGCCTGAGGCTGGCTTGTATCGCTGCGAGAAAGGCAGGAGTGACAATCAGTTGTGATCTCAATTATCGAAGTAAACTCTGGTCTCCCGAAAAAGCACAGAATGTAATGCGTTCGTTGATGCAATACGTTGATGTTTGCATTGGCAATGAGGAAGATGCTGACAAGTGCTTGGGCTTCAGACCAGAGGCTAATGTGGCAGATGGTAAAACTGATGCAGACGACTATAAACACATATTCCAGCGCATGGTGAAAACATTTGGTTTCAAATATGTCGTAAGCACATTGCGCGAGAGTCATAGTGCATCAGACAATGGTTGGAAAGCTATGATATACGATGGACAGACGTTCAGTGTAAGTCGTCATTACAAGATTACTCCTATTGTGGATCGTGTGGGCAGCGGTGATAGTTTCAGCGCTGGCATTATCCATGGATTAGTGAACGGCAAACCACAGGAGTGGTCATTAGAGTTCGCTGTGGCAGCAAGTGCTCTCAAACACACCATTCCTGGTGATGTGAATCTGGTATCTGTAGCTGAAGTGGAAAGCCTTATGACAGGCAATGGCAATGGTAGAGTTGAGAGGTAGAATTCTATTTAAACATTGATTTTGAACTGATGGCAAATTTTGATAAATTACAAGTTTTGCAGAAAATGCAGCAGACGGGTCTTGTACCTGTTTTCTACCATAGTGATGCTGAGGTCGCTAAGCAAGTGATAAAAGCTTGTTATGAAGGTGGTGTACGTACATTTGAATTTACCAATCGTGGCGACTTTGCACACGAAGTATTTGCTGAATGTGTCCGGTTCGCTGCTATCGAGTGTCCTGAGCTTGCATTGGGAGTTGGTTCTATTGTTGACGCACCTACGGCAGCTCTCTACATGCAGTTGGGAGCATGCTTCGTAGTCGGACCGCTACTTAATCCAGAAGTGGCACGTGTCTGCAATCGTCGGCTCGTCCTTTATTGTCCTGGCTGCGGTACTGTAAGCGAAATCAGTACGGCACAAGAGTTGGGATGCGATTTGACAAAAATCTTTCCAGGCGATGTCTACGGTCCCGCTTTTGTACGTGGGTTGATGGCACCATGCCCATGGAGTAAAATTATGGTCACAGGAGGTGTCTCTCCCGACAAAGAAAATCTCACCGCATGGTTCCATGCAGGTGTATTCTGTGTAGGAATGGGTAGCAAGCTTTTCCCGAAAGACAGAGTGCAGGCGAGAGATTGGCAATATATCACAGACCAGTGCCGACGCTCACTTGAATACATTGCAGAACAAAGATAGAACAGCCCTGTCCGCCACATAATGACGATTCAAGTGATATTTCGGAAAACCAGCCGGTTGTCAATGCGTATTGTGAAGAATGGCGATGTACATGTGTCGGCTCCTATTGGTACGCCTAAGGCAAAGGTGGAGGCATTTATTGATAAACATCGCGATTGGATTGCGAATGCTCGCAAGAGTTCTTCGGAGCGTTATAAACGACGAGCAGAGTTTTTCAGTCGCCTACCCCTACAAACACGCGAACAGGTTGACAAGGCATTGCAAAGACTGAAGGATTTAGTGGAACCTCTGGTTGAACGGCATGCAAAGGAGATGGGGGTCAAACCCCGCTATATTTATTACAAGACGATGCTATCCAGATGGGGTATATGCAATGTCAAGGATGAGACAATCTGTTTCTCTACCTATGTGTTGTTATTGCCTGAATGGTGCGTAGAGCATGTCGTGGTTCACGAACTTTGCCATTTGTTGGAGCCCAGTCATAATACCCGTTTCCATGCCTTGATGGATCATTATTTCCCTCGTTGGAAAGAGGCAAACAAAGCTACTCGGAACATATTATATGGCATTGGGCAAGAAGGATAACTTAATGTTATCATGAACATACTAACGGGAAATACGATCCGGTAAGGATGAATTGTCCGAACTGCATCAGTGAACCTATGGTTCGTGAACAGATGGACCTATGGTTCATTTAACCCGGCAA
>JAFLUV010000068.1 GCA_022508635.1 Prevotellaceae bacterium | reverse complement strand
ATGATTTTCCGAAGTCATGAAAGTGACTGATATTAAACGCTTTATTAACTAACCCCAAAAAGAGGTATTGATGAGCTTCCCTATCAGGGAAAATGGTACGAACCCTCAGACGCTGGCAGGAGAAAATTTTATCTGCATTTAATCGCTATTCTCGCTAAAAAGTAGTATCTTTGCAGCGAAAATGGGGGAATTCGCCCCATTATGAATATGAAGAAACTGCTGATAGAGACATACGGTTGCCAGATGAACGTGGCAGACAGCGAGGTCGTTGCCAGCGTGATGGGCATGGCGGGCTACGAGGTGACGGAGAACATGGACGAGGCAGATGCCGTGTTCCTGAACACTTGCTCTGTGCGTGACAATGCTGAGCAGAAGATTATCTCCCGACTGGAGTTCCTCCATAGCATACAGAAGAAGGGGCGACGGCTCATCATCGGTGTGCTGGGCTGCATGGCAGAACGTGTGCGCGACGAGCTCATCGAGAAGCATCATGCCGACATCGTGGCGGGACCGGATGCCTATCTGTCCCTGCCTGACCTTGTCAGCCAGGTGGAGTGCGGACAGAAGGCCATCAATGTGGAGCTTTCTACTACGGAGACCTATCGCGACATCGTGCCGCAACGTATCTGCGGACCGCACATCAGCGGCTTTGTCAGCATCATGCGCGGTTGCAACAACTTCTGCCATTATTGCATAGTGCCCTATACCCGGGGGCGTGAGCGTAGTCGTGACGTGGAGAGCATCCTGCGCGAGTGCCGCGACCTGCAGGAACGCGGCTATAAGGAGGTCACGCTGCTCGGACAAAACGTGAACTCGTACTGCTCCCCTTCGTCCGGCTCTTCCCAGGAGGGTGGAACCTCCTTCCCGGAACTCTTGCGCCTTGTGGCACGTGCCGTCCCGCAGATGCGTGTCCGCTTCACTACTTCGCATCCTAAGGACATGAGCGACGAGACGCTTCGCGTCATTGCCGAAGAACCCAACATCTGCCACCACATACACCTGCCCGTGCAGAGCGGCAGCGACCGCATCCTGGGACTCATGAACCGCAGATATACGCGTGAATGGTATAAGGGACGTGTGGAGGCGATACGTCGCATCATTCCCGATTGTGCCATCAGCACTGACATCTTCTGCGGCTATTGTGGCGAAACGGAAGAGGACCATAGTCAGAGCCTCTCCCTTATGCGCGAGTGCGGCTACGATAGTGCCTTCATGTTCAAATACAGCGAGCGTCCCGGCACATACGCCAGCAAGCATTTTCCCGACGACGTTCCTGAGGAGGTGAAGATACGCCGGCTGAACGAGCTCATCGCTTTGCAAAACGAGCTGTCGGCAGAGGCCAACCGCCGCTGCATAGGGCAGCAGTACGAAGTCCTCATCGAGGGCGTGAGCAAGCGTAGTCGTGAAGAGCTTTTCGGGCGGACGGGACAGAACAAGGTGGTTATCGTGCCCCGTGCCGGTCTCCGCATCGGAGAGACTGTCGTCGTGCGCATCACGGAGAGCAGCAGTGCAACCCTGAAAGGGGATGTCATCCAAGACACATAGTTATTTCAATTTAATTAAAGAACGTCAAAACACTTGAAAACGAGAAAGAAACTCAGGCTGTCCTGGATCATGCAGGCCATTACCAGCACCATCAGCACAAGCATGGTGCTCATTCTCATGGGGCTTGTCGTGCTGTTTTCGCTTACGGCACGTGTCGTGGCCGACAGAGTCAAGGAGAACCTTACCGTGACCGTTGTGCTTGATGACGACGTGCAGACTGCCGATGCCCGGAAGCTGCTGGATTCGCTGAACACAAGGCGCTACGTCAGCCATATAGACTACATCAGTCGTGAGCAGGCCTTGCAGGAGCAAATTGAGAGCATGGGCATCAATTCCACGGAGTTTCTCGGTGCCAATCCCTTCTCCATCTCTATGGAAATAAATGTCAAGCCGGAGTATTCCTTAGGCGACAGCCTGCTATGGATAAGCGAGGAGCTGCGCAGCATGACGCTTGTGTCGGACGTCCTCTACCAGAAAGATTTGGTGGAGAGCATCAACCGCAACCTGCATCGTGCCTCGTTCTTCATGCTCGTCATAGCTCTGCTGCTGGTCATTATATCACTAAGCCTCATCAACAATACCGTTCGCCTGAGCGTCTTCAACCACCGCTTCGTGCTCCATACCATGAAGCTGGTCGGTGCACGATGGGGCTTCATCCGCCGACCCTTTTTGGTGCGCGGGTTCTGGATAGGCATGGCCTCGGCTCTCATAGCAGATAGTGTCATATTTTCCGGCATCTACTGGGCATCTACTTATGATGCAGCCGTCCTGCACTATGTCACATGGCAGAACGTCGCTGTCACGTCAGCTGCAGTGCTCGCCATAGGCCTCGTCCTGACCCTCGTCTGTACATATATCTCCGTGACGCATTGCCTGAAGATGCGCGGTTCGGAGTTGTACTGAGCCCGAAGCTATCCAAGGGGGAAATGAATTTATAAACTCTAAACTAAAAACAAATAACATGGCTTTCAACAAAAAGAACTACATCCTGCTTGCCGTCGGTATGGCGATCGTCATTATCGGCCTCGTGCTGATGTCCGGCGAAGGCAGTGCAGAGGGCTTCTTCAATCCAGACATCTTCAGTGCACGTCGCATCAAGGTGGCTCCGATGGTGAGTCTCTTCGGCTTCCTCTTCATCATGTTTGCTATTATGTACAGGCCGAAGGCGGAATGCCAACTCGGTGAAAAACAATAAAGGGTTACGTTCATGACAGCTATTGAGACAATCATCATCGCTATTGTAGAGGGGCTGACCGAGTTTCTGCCCGTTTCGTCAACAGGACACATGATTATCACGCAGAACCTGCTTGGTGTGGAGAGCACTCCCTTTGTGAAGGCATTTACCATCATCATTCAGTTCGGTGCCATCCTCTCCGTCGTGTGTCTCTATTGGAAGCGTTTTTTCTGTCTGGACCGCACACCGGCGCCTGCCGGCAGTACGCCTTTGCAAGCCTTCCTTCACAAGTGGGATTTCTATTGGAAACTGCTGGTAGCTTTCATCCCGGCTATCATAATAGGGCTCATCGCCAAGATTTCCGGGCTGATCGACCGTTTCCTGGAGAGTGTGGAGGTTGTTGCCGTCATGTTGGTCGCAGGCGGTATTTTCATGCTCTTTTGCGACCGCCTTTTTAGTAAAGGCAGCGAACAGACCCCTCTGACAGAACAACGCGCCTTCCGCATCGGCTTGTTCCAGTGCATAGCTATGATACCTGGCGTATCACGCTCAATGGCAACTATCGTCGGGGGCATGTCGCAGAAGCTGACACGCCGTGCTGCTGCCGAGTTTTCGTTCTTTCTGGCTGTTCCCACGATGGCTGCAGCTACAGCTCTGGACGTGCTACAGCTATTCTTCGCCGATGAGGCTGACGCTGGCTGGGCTACGGGCGACAACCTGTTGATGTTGGCATTGGGATGTGTCGTGGCTTTTGTCGTGTCCCTGGTTGCCATGAAGTGGTTCGTCGGCTTCCTTGCCAAGTATGGTTTCAGGGCATTTGGCATCTATCGCATCATTGTGGGTCTTGTCATCCTTGGCCTGTTGTGGTCAGGACATTCACTCGTAATGGTTGACTAATGGATTTTCAAGAAGGCGAAATACTCTGCTTCGATAAGCCACTGACGTGGACCAGCTTTGACGTTGTGAGCAAGATTCGTTGGCAACTGACCAGGCGACTTGGCATAAAGAAGCTTAAAGTGGGACATGCCGGCACACTCGACCCGTTGGCAACAGGTGTGATGGTCGTTTGTACAGGTCGCGCCACGAAGCGTATTGACGAACTTCAGGCACATGTCAAGGAATACGTTGCTACATTGCAACTGGGCGCTACTACGCCCAGCTTCGACATGGAGATGCCTGTTGACAAGACTTATCCTACGGGGCATATCACCGAGGCAGCTGTGCGCGAAGCGTTGACACACTTCCTCGGACGCATAGAACAAGTGCCTCCTGCTTTCTCTGCATGCAAGATAGACGGCCACCGTGCATACGATCTTGCCCGTAAGGGGAGGGAGGTGGAGCTCAAGCCAAAAGTGCTGGTCATAGACACGATAGAGCTCCTAAGTTTTGACCAGACAGCGATGCAGGCCACGATTCGTGTCGTATGCAGCAAGGGAACGTACATCCGTGCTTTGGCACGCGATATCGGTCTGGCTTTAGATAGTGGTGCACACCTCATTGCCTTACGCCGTACCCGTGTGGGAGACATTCGTGCAGAAGACTGTATGGGAGTGGAGGACTTTCCTGCATGGCTTGAAAAGGTTTTACCAAAACCTGCAGGAGGAGCTACAGAGGATGAACAAAACAAAAATGAATAACATAAGATGAAACTACAGCAATTCAAGTACAAGCTTCCAGAGGAGCGCATAGCACAGGAACCCACGCCTTTCCGCGACGATTGCCGCCTCATGGTGGTACATGCCAAGCGGGGTGTCATAGAGCACCGCGACTCCTTTCGTGACGTACTGAAGTATTTCGATGAGAAGGATGTCTTCGTCTTCAACGACACGAAAGTCTTCCCCGCACGCCTCTATGGCAATAAGGAAAAGACGGGTGCCAGGATTGAAGTATTCTTGCTGCGTGAACTCAACAAGGAGATGCGCCTATGGGATGTGCTGGTTGATCCTGCCCGTAAGATACGTATCGGCAACAAACTCTATTTCGGCGAGGATGAGTCAATGGTAGCCGAAGTCATAGACAACACTACGAGTCGTGGCCGCACGTTGCGCTTTCTTTATGACGGAACGCACGAGGAGTTCAAGCGTGCCCTCTATGCTTTGGGCGAAGCACCCATTCCCAAGCAGATACTCCGGCGCGATGTGCTACCTGAAGATGCTGAGAATTTCCAGACCATCTTTGCGGAGAAAGAAGGTGCCGTCACTGCTCCGACGGCTGGCCTGCACTTCTCTCCGCAGCTTATGAAGATGATGGAGATAAAGGGTGTGGACGTTGCCTATGTCACCTTGCACTGTGGTTTGAGCAACTTCCGAGAGATAGATGTGGAAGACCTCACCAAGCACAAGATGGACAGCGAGGAAATGCATGTGGAACAAGAGGCTTGCGATATCATTAACCGTGCACGTGCAGAGCATCATAAAATCGTGGCAGTCGGTACGACTACGCAGCGTGTGCTCGAGACGGCAGTCTCTACTGACGGACAGCTCAAAGAGTACCACGGTTGGACAAACCGCTTCATCTTCCCTCCCTATGACTTCCATCTGGCCGATGCCATGATAGTGAATTTCCATCTGCCCTATAGCACGTTACTCATGCTGACCTGTGCCTTTGGTGGCTACGATCTTATCATGACAGCTTACAAAGAAGCACTTCGGCATAATGAGAACGATCCTGAGAAGCGTTATCGTTTCGGCACCTATGGTGATGCCATGCTGATACTGAATGACTGATAGTCCTCTCCCGACTTCCCACGGGGAAGAGTTGTTTTTGTCGCTCGGATCTAATCTTGGCAACAGGGAACAAATGCTGCATCGTGCCATTACGCTTATAGGCGAACGTATCGGCACGATGCAGCGTGTTTCTTCATTCATCGAGACGGAGCCTTGGGGGTTTCAAAGCGAACATCCTTTTCTCAATACCGCATGTATGGTGCGGACAAAACTTACGCCCATGCAGTGTCTTGAGGCAACGCAACAGATTGAGTGTGAACTGGGGCGAAAGATAAAGTCAAAGGATGGTATCTATCACGATCGTCCCATCGACATAGACCTTCTACTCTATGGCAACCTCCATCTTGTCTCTCCTGCACTTACTTTGCCGCATCCCCGTATGATGGATCGTGACTTCGTGATGATTCCCCTGCGGGAAATACTTGGAGAGGGTGAAAGCATCGTCGTCCAAAATGGCTTTATCCGTCGCATAAAGAAGCCATCCGAATAATGCTCTTATGTGCGATGACGGGGAAAATGGCAGGTCAAAGAAAGAAAATTATGCTTTCCTTTGTTGATTCTCAATTTTTTGTTGTAACTTTGCACCCGCATTTGCGAAACAGTGCCGACGAGAGGTGCTGTCCGACAAACAAGTTTAACACATATCATAAACAATTATGTACTTAGATTCAGCTAAGAAAGAAGAGATTTTTGGCAAATATGGCCAGAGTACTACCGACACGGGTAGCGCAGAGAGCCAAATTGCTCTGTTCAGTTATCGCATTGCTCACCTGACTGAGCACATGAAGAAAAACCGCAAGGATCACAGCACCGAGCGTGCCTTGACAGGTTTGGTTGGTAAGCGTCGTGCCCTGCTTAACTATTTGAAGTCACGCGACATCAATCGCTATCGTGCTATCATCAAGGCTCTCGGCCTGCGTAAGTAAAAATAAGCGGATTCTTTCTGACTCCCTTTTCGAGGGAGAGAACACAGCCCCCTTTAACTCCCTCTTTAGGGGAGAACGAAGGTGGGCTTTTTTAGTTCTGTCAGATATTATGTGCAAGTAACAGAGAAAGACATAAAGTATAGAATTGAATTATGAAACAAGAAAATGCTTTCTCCCCAAAAGGGAAATGGCGTCTCCTTTTTCCCGACGTGCTGGCCGTGTTGTTCTTTGTGGCCGTCAGTGTCCTGTATTTCATCGTTCCGATTCGCGACGGGCTTGTCCTGACGGGGCATGACCATAGCGGTGCCGTCGGTAGTGGTGTAGAGATGGAGCACTATCGTGCCACGCATAACGGTGAACGGACGCGCTGGACGAACACTCTTTTTGGCGGTATGCCAACCTATCAGATGAGTCCCAGCTATCCCAGTACCGACACCTTGAGTCGGATGGAGAGCGTCTATCAGCTTGGTTTATCAGGGCTTTCTGCCTATGCCGCCTACGTTTTTATGATGCTGCTGGGCTTCTATATCATGCTCCGTGCCTTTGACTTCCGCACCTGGCTGGCGGCTCTCGGTGCGGTGATCTGGGCCTTTAGCAGCTACTATTTCATTATCATACAGGCAGGTCATATCTGGAAGCTCCTGACACTGAGCTTTATCCCCCCGACCATCGGTGGCATGGTACTTTGTTACCGGGGGCGTTATATGGCGGGCATTGTGGTGACAGGCATCTTTATGGCTATGCAGGTGCTCAGTAATCATGTGCAAATGACGTACTATTTCCTTTTTGTTATTGGACTGATGTCGCTTGCTTACCTCATCGAGGCGCTGCGCAGTAAGACTTTCATGCAATGGCTTCGTGCGACCTGCTGCTTTGCTATCGGTGCAATGTTGGGTGTCTGCATCAACCTGAGTAACCTTTACCACACTTGGGAATATAGCAAGGAGAGCATGCGTGGCAAGAGCGAATTGACGCAAAAAACCAAGGATCCTGCCGATCAGACAGATGGGGGCTTGGAGCGTAGCTATATTACAATGTGGAGCTATGGCATCGGTGAAACATGGACACTGCTCGTGCCCAACACGAAGGGTGGTGCCAGTCAGTTGCTCTCCGACAACGAAACAGCTATGAAACATGCCAACAGAACCTTTGCCCCCATCTATCGTGGCTTTACCCAATACTGGGGCGAGCAGCCCGGAACAAGTGGCCCAGTGTACGTCGGTGCTTTTGTGCTGATGCTTTTCTTCCTCGGGCTCTTCATTGTGAAAGGCCCTATGAAGTGGTGTCTGCTGGCTGCTACGGTGCTTAGCGTTCTGCTTTCATGGGGCAAGAACTTCATGCCCTTTACCGATTTCTTCCTGGACTATGTGCCCATGTACGACAAATTCCGTACTGTGGCTTCTATCCTCGTAATTGCTGAGTTCACGATCCCCCTATTGGCTGTTCTGGCACTGAAGAAGGTGATAGATAATCCCGAGTGCTTGCGTGGCAGAGAGGGCAGTTTCCCGCGTGTACATTATATAACTATATCCTTTGCCCTGACAGGCGGTATGGCACTACTTTTCTGGATCATGCCGGATCTTTTCTTCGGTGATTACCTGTCTTCTTCCGACCGCATGTACATGCAGCAGTACGTCAGCGCAGGATATATCCCGCAGGAAATGGCGGGTCAGATACTTGCGAACATGAGCGAGATGCGTTGTGCCATGTTTACAGCCGATGCCTTGCGTAGTTTCATTGTCGTAGCTATCGGCACAGTTCTACTGCTGGTTTTCCGTGCCGGCAAACTGAGGAGTACGCCTCTGGTGGCCGCCATCATTGTACTTTGTCTTGTGGATATGTGGGGTATTAACAAGCGTTACCTGAACGATGCAATGTTCACCCGTCCACGCACGAACGAGCAGGCTTTCCCGCAGAGCGAGGCCGACCGCATCATCTGTCAGGACCCCGACACCTATTACCGTGTGTTGAATCTGACCGTGAGTACCTTCAACGACAACTCCACCTCTTTTCATCATAAGAGTATCGGTGGTTATCATGCTGCCAAGCTACGCCGCTATCAGGAACTTATCGAGGAGCATTTGCAGGATGAGATGGGACGTATCCAGCGGGCTGCCGTTGAGGGCGAAGGTTATTTGGACAATTGCCGGGGCGACAGCCTCTTCCCTGTCCTCAATATGCTTAATACGAAGTATGTGATTTTGGGTGCGAAGGATGGTGCAAAGGTGTCTGTGCGAAATCCTTGGGCCATGGGTAACGGGTGGTTCGTGAGCGGCATTGACTATGTTTCCGATGCAGATGCTGAGCTGGCTGCCCTGCATAGTGCAGATCTCAGGCGTATAGCTATTGTAGATAAAAGGTTTGCCAAGGTTCTGGATGGTGCTGTTTTACAGCCTGACTCTACGGCAGTGGTGGAGCTTACTGACTACGAAGCCAATCGTCTCACCTATAAAGTTTGCAGTCAACGGGGCGGGGTAGTCGTCCTGAGTGAGATATACTATCCTGGCTGGACCTGTACTATAGATGGTAAACAGACTGACATCGCCCGTGCCAACTATGTGTTGCGTGCTATCAAGGTGCCTGCTGGAGAGCACGAGGTTGTCATGAGTTTCGATCCTCGCACAGTGCATATTACTGAGACAATAGCTTACGTTGCCTTGGCTGTGCTTACGCTGATGTTTGTCGCCTTGTTTGTCGTCTGGGTACGAAGGGCAAAGAAGGTACAATAATACTGCAAAGACATGAAAGGCGATATTGACATGTTTTGTCAGTCGTGTCAGTAAAATGACAGCTCCTTGCCGTTTTGGCACGCACTTTGTATAATGTAGGCAGATGTTTAACCAAACTAACACAATTGATATAATGAACGTAAAACCATTAGCAGACCGCGTGCTCATTGAGCCCGCAGCTGCAGAGACGAAGACAGTAGGCGGCATCATCATCCCTGATACTGCAAAAGAGAAGCCCCTGAAAGGCACGATAGTAGCCGTTGGCGGCGGAACGAAGGACGAGGAAATGGTTCTCAAGGTGGGCGACCAAGTGCTCTATGGCAAATATGCTGGCACGGAGCTTGAGTTGGATGGAACGAAGTTCCTCATTATGCGCCAGAGTGATGTAGTGGCTATCTTGGGATAAGAGAACCTCAAAATAACGTAGTAACGAAATAATGCTAAAAGATTAGAATCATGGCAAAAGACATTAAATTCAACATAGATGCCCGCGAGCAAATGAAGCAGGGCGTGGATCAGTTGGCAAATGCTGTAAAGGTGACACTTGGTCCGAAGGGTCGTAATGTTATTTTAGAGAAGAAATTCGGTGCACCTCAGATTACCAAAGACGGTGTTACGGTGGCAAAGGAAGTGGAGTTGGCAGATCCTTTCCAGAATGCAGGTGCACAGCTTGTTAAGAGCGTAGCCAGCAAGACAGGTGACGATGCCGGTGACGGTACGACAACTGCAACAGTACTGGCTCAGGCCATTGTGCGTGAAGGTCTGAAGAACGTTGCATCGGGTGCTAACCCAATGGATCTGAAGCGCGGTATTGACAAGGCTGTAGCTGCTGTAGTCGAGAATATCAAAGCACAGGCTGAGCCCGTAGCTGCTGACTATCAGAAGATAGAGCAGGTTGCTACCGTCAGCGCCAATAATGACCCCGAAATCGGTAAGCTGCTGGCTGACGCTATGCAGAAGGTAAGTAAGGACGGCGTCATCACGATTGAAGAGGCAAAGGGTCGCGACACTACCATTGGTGTTGTAGAAGGTATGCAGTTTGATCGTGGCTATCTTAGCTCTTACTTTGTTACTGACACGGAGAAGATGGAGTGCGTCATGGAAAACCCCTATATCCTTATCTATGACAAGAAAATTAGCAACCTGAAAGACTTCCTGCCTATTCTGGAGCCTGCTGTACAGAGCGGTCGTCCCCTCCTTGTCATTGCTGAGGATGTGGATAGTGAAGCACTCACCACACTTGTTGTGAACCGTCTGCGCACACAACTTAAGATATGCGCCGTGAAGGCTCCTGGTTTCGGCGACCGTCGTAAGGCCATGTTGCAGGATATTGCTATTCTCACTGGTGGTCTTGTTATTAGCGAGGATACTGGTCTCAAGTTGGAACAGGCGACCATTGATATGCTTGGTACCTGCGACAAGGTTACTATTAGCAAGGACAATACCACAATCGTCAATGGTCGTGGTCAGAAGGAACTTATCCAAGATCGTATCAATCAGATCAAGAATGAGATAGCCAACACTACGAGCGACTATGACAAAGAGAAGCTGCAGGAGCGTCTTGCTAAACTCAGTGGCGGCGTGGCAGTGCTCTACGTTGGAGCTCCCAGCGAGGTAGAGATGAAGGAAAAGAAAGATCGCGTGGACGACGCATTGTGTGCTACTCGTGCTGCTATCGAGGAGGGTATCATCCCTGGCGGCGGTGTTGCCTATATCCGCGCACAACAGGCTATCGCAAAGCTTGAAGGCAGCAATGCAGACGAGAACACAGGCATCCAGATTATCCGTCGTGCCATTGAGGAACCTCTGCGTCAGATCGTTGAGAATGCAGGTTTAGAAGGCAGTGTAGTCGTCAACGAAGTACGTAATGGTAAAGGTGACTATGGTTACAATGCCCGTGTGGATAAGTACGAGAATATGAAGGCTTCAGGCATCATCGATCCGGCTAAGGTGACTCGTGTTGCTTTGGAGAACGCTGCCAGCATTGCAGGCATGTTCCTTACCACCGAGTGCGTTATCTGCGATATCAAGGAGGATAAACCCGAAATGCCTATGGGTGGTCCTGGCATGGGTGGCATGATGTAAGCCCTCTTAAAGAATTTCCTGAATCAAGAATAGGGATGTGTCAATATGGCATATCCCTATTTTGTTAATTTCGGCTTAATAATACAGAGTGCCTTTTTCCTCCCACTCGGGTGAATGTTTAGGATGACTCGAGTGGATGTTTAA
>JAFLUV010000067.1 GCA_022508635.1 Prevotellaceae bacterium | reverse complement strand
ACTGACGCGCGTCGATTTTTTCGCCGTCGTGCGAGGCCGGCAGCTCCGTGGCGCGAGAGTGTCCGCGGACGCGAGGAGATGCCGGGATGCCAATACGTCAATGCGGTTGCCGTCTGCGCTGCAAAGATAATAAAATCTTTTGAAAACACCCCCCCCCGTCTCGGGTAAAAATTTTCACTTTTGTGCGGTTTTTTCACCTCTCTCCCCCCTTTTAAGGGGGTTCGTGCACGAAAAACGGGACATTTCTTGCCTCATCCCTCGTTTCTTCGTAACTTTGCACACCGATTGAAAGGAATGTATAATACACGATTATAAACTAAATACAACGTTATGGCAAAGAAAGCTCTTTTGATGATCCTTGACGGATGGGGCATCGGCAACCACGGCAAGGGCGACGTCATCTTCAACACTCCTACTCCCAACCTTGATGCAATCAACGCGACCTACCCCCACAGCCAGCTCCTGGCAAGCGGTGAGAACGTCGGTCTGCCCGACGGACAGATGGGCAACTCCGAGGTGGGTCACCTCAACATCGGCGCCGGCCGCATCGTCTATCAGGACCTGGTGAAGATCAACCGCGCCTGTGCCGACGGCAGCATCCTCAGGAACCCCGAAATCGTCAACGCATACGAGTACGCCAAGTTCCAGGGCAAGAACGTCCACCTGATGGGCCTGACCAGCAACGGCGGCGTACACTCCTCGCTCGACCACCTCTTCAAGCTCGTCGAGATAGGCCGGGAATACGGCGTGAAGAACACCTTCGTACACTGCTTCATGGACGGACGCGACACCGACCCGAAGAGCGGCAAGGGCTTCATCGAACAGCTCATCGCCAAGTGCGACGAGGCTGGCAACGCCAAGATAGCCAGCATCGTAGGCCGCTTCTACGCCATGGACCGCGACAAGCGCTGGGAGCGCGTCAAGACAGCCTACGACCTGCTGGTCAACGGCGAGGGCCGGAAGGCCGACGACCTGCCGGAAGCCGTGCAGGAGAGCTACGACGAGGGCGTGACCGACGAGTTCATCAAGCCCATCAGCAACAGCGCCGTCGACGGCACCATCAAGGAGGGCGACGTCGTCATCTTCTTCAACTACCGCAACGACCGCGCAAAGGAGCTCACCATCGTGCTCACCCAGCAGGACATGCCCGAACAGGGAATGCACACCATCCCCGGCCTGCAGTACTACTGCATGACACCCTACGACGCAAGCTTCACCGGCGTGCACATCCTCTTCCCCAAGGAGAACGTGATGAATACGCTGGGCGAATACATCAGCAGCAAGGGACTCCTGCAGCTCCACACGGCCGAGACAGAGAAGTACGCCCACGTCACCTTCTTCTTCAACGGCGGCCGCGAGGCTCCCTACCAGGGCGAGGAACGCATCCTCGTGGCAAGCCCGAAGGTCGCCACCTACGACCTCAAGCCCGAGATGAGCGTCTACGAGGTGAAGGACAAGCTGGTGGAAGCCATCAAGCTGGACAAGTACGACTTCATCGTCGTCAACTTCGCCAACGGCGACATGGTGGGTCACACCGGCGTCTACGAAGCCATCGAGGAAGCAGTGAAGGCCGTTGACAAATGCGTGGGCGAAGTCATCGAGACGGCAAAGGCCACAGGCTACGAAGCCGTCATCATTGCCGACCACGGCAACGCAGACAACGCCCTCAACCCCGACGGCACGCCCAACACGGCACACTCGCTCTCGCCCGTGCCCTTCATCTACATAACCGACAAGCAAGGCGTTACGGTGGAGAACGGCGTACTGGCCGACGTCGCGCCCAGCATCCTGCACATCATGGAGCTGGAGCAGCCAAAAGAGATGACGGGCAAGTGCCTCATACACGAATAACAGAAAACCGACAACTGACAGCCAAGCCGTGAACGTCCGCATTGAACCGTCCTGGGGGCAGCAACTCGCCGAGGAGTTCGGCAAGCCCTATTTCGCAGAACTGACGCAATTCGTGCGCCAGGAGTATGCCACAGGCACCTGCTATCCCCCGGGACGGCTCATCTTCAATGCCTTCGACACGACACCCTTTCACCAGGTGCGCGTCGTCATCCTCGGACAAGACCCCTATCACGGCCCCGGACAGGCACACGGACTCTGCTTCAGCGTAAACGACGGCGTACCCTTCCCGCCCTCGCTCAGGAACATCTTCAAGGAGATAGAGAGCGAAACGGGAGCACCCGTCCCGCAAAGCGGCAACCTGACGCGCTGGGCACAGCAGGGCGTCTTCCTGCTCAACACCTGCCTGACCGTCCGCGAGCATCAGGCCTTCAGCCATAGCGGACGAGGATGGGAGACATTCACCGACGCAGCCATCGATGCCCTCAACCGTGGTCGCAACCACTTGGTGTTCATGCTCTGGGGAGCCCCGGCAGGCCGGAAGGCCGCCCTCATCGACCGCACGCGTCACCTCGTACTGCAAAGCGCACACCCCAGCCCGCTCAGTGCCATGCGAGGCTTCATGGGCAACGGACACTTCCTGAAGTGCAACGAATACCTCACGCAGCATGGGCAGAAACCAATCGTTTGGTAACCTTGTCGAGGTTGGCGACGTCATTCTGCACACCGACATCCTGTCGCAGTTCTTTTGTTGCGACATTGAGAGCTGTCATGGACGTTGCTGCGAGGAGGGAGACGCCGGGGCGCCGGTCACCATGGACGAAATAGCAGACATCGAGGAACAGCTCGACGACCTCTGGCCGCAGCTTTCAGCAGGAGCGCAGGCCGTCATTGACCAACAAGGCGTAGCCTACAGCGACCCGGAAGGCGAACTGGTGACAAGCATTGTCTGTGGCGGCAACTGCGCCTTCCGAGGGGAACAAGGCTGCCTGCTCAGGCAAAGACCTATCAGCTGCCACCTCTACCCTATCCGCGAGAAGAAGCTCGGGGCGCTTGTCGGTCTCAACTATCATCGCTGGAACATTTGCGAGGATGCCATTCGTCTCGGAACGGAGCGCGGCATCCGTCTCTATGAATTCCTGCGCGAGCCGCTCGTCCGGCGCTTTGGCAAAGCATGGTACGACGAGCTTTGCGCCACAGCCGACGAGCTGCTAAAACAAGGACTGCTATCATAACCAAAACATATCATGAAACGAATTTTCTTCCCCCTTTCCCTCCTTTTTGCATTTGTCGCACTCTGCGCCAATGCGCAAGTCAATGACACAGAACCGGCCGACCCTAAGCCCGGCTCCCAGGATGCCTGGCAGCAAGTGGCACATCCCACCTTAGGATGGGGCAGTACGGACGTGCGCTACTCGCGCTCGCAAGTGCCGGCAACCACACAAAAGCCGCCCCTGCTGCGTGCCTGGCGCGGTGAGAGGGTATCGGCACAGGCCGTACTTGCCACGCCAAAGGAGCTCGGAGAAGTATCGTTTACGGTCAGTGACCTCAAGAGCGGCAGGAACGTCATCCCCGCCTCTGCCGTAAAGAAGTATTTTGTGCGCTATGTCCTGGCAGATATTATTAACAACCGGAAAGACTCACTCTTGCTTGCAGACCGTCTCGATCCCACAGAAACGCTAAAAGTGGAAGCTAATACCGCCCGTCCGCTCTGGCTCGACATTCATGTTCCTGCCGATGCAAAGCCCGGCACCTATCAAGGCAAAGTGACCATACACTGTGACGGAGGGACGCTCGCCCTGCCTTTGCAATTGCAAGTGGCAGACCGCACTTTGCCTGCTCCCGACCAGTGGGCCTTCCACCTCGACCTCTGGCAGAATCCCTACTCCGTAGCGCGTTACTACGGCGTTCCGCTCTGGAGCCAACAGCACTTCGACCTGATGCGCCCCACGATGGAGCTTTTGGCAGCTGCAGGACAGAAGGTCATCACCTGCTCCGTCATTAACCGTCCCTGGAACGGTCAGACCTTCGACCCCTTCGAGAGTATGATCGGCAAACAGAAACAGCTCGACGGCACCTGGCAATATGACTACACCGTCTTCGACAAATGGGTAGAGTTCATGATGTCGTGCGGCATCACGGAGCAGATAGACTGCTATACCCTTGTGCCCTGGCACTATCGCTTTGACTATTACGACTGCGCCACGAACAACGTGCAGTTTATTGCCTGCAAACCTGACGAACAGGCATATCACGACTTCATTGTCCCGTTCCTGAAGGATTTCAGTCGTCACCTTCGCCAGAAAGGCTGGTTCAGCCGTACATATATTGCAATGGACGAACGCCCGGCAAACCAGATGGAAGCAGCATGGCGCACCATTCAGGAGGCCGACCCCGAGTTCAAGATAGAGGGAGCCGCCAACTACAGCGTGGAGAGCGAATCCGCCGACCGCATTGACGACCTCAGCGTAGGCTTCAATTATAATCTGTTCAAAGGCGAAGCCTTGTCCCGCCGCACCGCAAAGGGACAGAAGATAACTTTCTACACCTGTTGTGTCCCCAATCGTCCCAACACCTTCACCTGCTCGCCTCCGGCAGAATCCGCCTACCTCGGCCTGCACGCTTCGGCCTGCGGCTACGACGGCTACCTGCGTTGGGCATACAACAGTTGGCCTGAGCAGCCGAATCAGGACAGCCGTTACAACCAACAAGGATGGTACGCCGGCGACTGCTACCTTGTCTATCCCGGAGGAAGCAGTATCCGCTTCGAGCGTCTCGTGGAAGGCATCCAGGCATACGAAAAGATACGCCTGCTCCGCCCCACCCTCAGCGCTAAGGATGCAAGCCTGCTTGACGAAATGCTTCAGCACTTCGCTCCCAACACGTACGAAGAAGACACAGACCCCGTTGCCTTGCTTCGCCGCATGAACGACATGATTTGGACACTGGGGAAATAGGTATTATACCCTGAACGGCATGGCTCAGACCATTGCATGCCAGCCTTTCTTATCATTTCGTGTACTCGAGCGTCAGGAGCCTGTCGGGGGCAAAGACAGACTGAGCCGTCGCAAGCAAGTCTTCGGGAGTGAGGGCATCAAGCCGCTCGAAGAATTCCTTTCGGGAGAGTGTCGTGCCATAGTGCAGATAACGCTTAGCCATACCTATGGCGACGCTCTCAAAGTTGTCATACGAGATACCGATCTGCCCCTTCACCTGACGGCGGGCAGCGTCGAGCGTACGCTGGGGCAACGCATGTTGCGTCAGTCTTTCCAGTTCATGGGCAACCAGCCGGCGACAACGCATCCTGTCCTTGTCATCGCAACCATAATAGATCGTCCACAACCCGCAATCGGTATATGTCACGTTTCCCGACTCCACGGTGTAGACCAAGCCATTACGCTCACGAAGTGCAAGGTTGAGCCTGCTGCTCATTGCCGGACCACCCAGCATGTTGCTCAGGAAAAACATGTGCAAGTGACGCGGATCATTGCCGCCAAAGGACTGTGTGCCGATGACGACATGCGCTTGGTGCGTACCCTTCTGGCGGGTAACAATTCCGTGCTCACACAGAGATACCGGTGTTCCTTCATGAGAGCACTGGAGCCTTTCCACGGTAGGCGTGAGCTCATACCGTGCCAAAGCCCGCTCTGCCAAGCGCACCACATGCTCGGGCTTCACGTCCCCCAGCACATAGAGCACCATTCGGTCGGGATGGTAGAGGCGGCGGGCAAAGCGCTGCATGTCTTCGCTGCGGAAAGCGCGAAGCGTGTCAGCATTACCCAAGATATTGCGTCCCAAGGGATGACCTGGGAACACCAGACTCTCAAAATCGTCAAAAATTAGTTCCGACGGCTGGTCGCGGTAGCTCTCTATCTCGTCGATAACCACCTCCGCCTCACGGTTCATCTCATCCTGCGGGTAGGTACTGTCCAGCACAATGTCCAGAAGAAGGTCGATGGCTCGCGCCACATGCTGCCGCAAGGACGTGCAGTAGTAGACCGTCTCCTCCTTGCCCGTAAATGCATTCAGCTCACCGCCCACCCCTTCTAAGCAAGAGATGACCTGGCGGGCCGAACGCCGTTGCGTGCCCTTGAAGGACATGTGTTCGGTAAAGTGCGCCATACCGCTCTCCGCAGGCTGTTCATGACGCGTGCCAGCATCCACGGCGATGCCAAGATAGACGACGTCCGTCTGGCCGGGCGCACAGATAATACGCAATCCCTGCGGCAGAGTATGGGTAAAAAAGGTCTGTTCCGAGCGAGTCATGGGACTTTGCAAGCTAAAAAAGGCGGGAAGCATTTACCAGCTCCCCGCCTTCCCTGTATGTGTTTTTTTCTTAGTTCTTGAAGAAATCCTTCACTGCCTCATTGGGCACCATCTGCTCGTCGAAAGAGTAGGAGCCGGTCTGAGGGTTCTTTACCATCTTGATAACCTTGGTGTACGAACGCCCATCGGTTTTACCCGTCTGGAGGGTAGCCACAGTTTTCTTTGCCATAGTCTATTTGTACGCTTAATGGGTTAAACTACTTGATTTCCTTATGAACAGTCATTCTCTTCAGAATAGGATTATACTTCTTGAGCTCAAGGCGCTCGGGAGTATTCTTTCTGTTCTTCGTGGTGATGTAGCGAGATGTACCGGGCAGACCGCTCTGCTTCATCTCAGTGCACTCCAGAATCACTTGGATTCTGTTGCCTTTTACTTTCTTTGCCATTTCGTTACTCCTCGTTAATTAACCGATTACACGTATGTCCTTCCAATCACAATAGCCGCGAGACACTGCATTCTTCAGTGCTGCATCGAGACCTACCTTATTAATATAGCGCAGACCGGAAGCGCTGATGCTCAGACTTATCCAGCAGTCCTCCTCAACATAGTAGAACTTCTTGGTGAACAAGTTCACGTCGAAATGCCTCTTTGTGCGACGCTTGGAGTGTGACACGTTGTTGCCAATCATGGCCTTCTTACCGGTAATTTGACAAATTTTAGACATTGCTATCTTTCCTTTTTAGTCTATTCCAATATAGATGACTTTTTCCAAACCGGGTGCAAAGGTACGATATTTTTTCTTTTCGCCAAGCATTTTACTGCTTTTTTCTAACATAATGTGCAGAATTTGTGAAAAAAGAGAGTTTATTTCGTATCTTTGTACCTATCAAACAAAAACGACTATGCAAACAAAAACCCTGCTGCTTTGCACCGCTCTGCTGCAAGCCTTTACTGTTTATGCCGACGACTTCACCGTAGCTTCGCCCGACGGACACCTGAAGGCTACCGTCCATCTGACAAACGGCAAACTCAGCTACACCGTAAGCCGCGACGACAGGACGCTTGTAAGCGAATCGCCTTTAGGGCTGAAAGCTTCCATGGTGGATCTTACAGAAAATCTGGAATTAGTTGAGACAGCAATCAGTAGCGTTGATGACACGTATACGCTTCCGGTAGGCAAACGCAGTCAGTATAGGGATGCCTGCAATGTTCTCTCCGTACTTACACAAAAGGGAACATGGAGGCTGAACGTCCTGTTTCGGCTGTATGATGACGGCTTTGCCTTTCGCTATGAAATTCCCAAGTACGGCGGACATGCCTCGGCATACCTTACCAGCGAAGCCAGTCGCGTGTGCGTTGCAGATTTCAGGAGCTGCACTGCATGCCGCTTCTTAGGCAACTCGGGCGGCAACGACCCCAACTATCCCTACGAGGGTCTCTATGCAAAATATCTCTCCTGGGCAACCCTTACAGGAACTGGCGATGGCCGGTACAACACGCCTTCCCTTATTTTTAACGGAAAGGACTACATGCTTCTCTCCGAAGCCGACAACCGCAGTTTCTTCTGTACCTCGCTGATGAAAGCTGAGCAGCAGGAAGGTGAGTTCTCCTATAGCTGGACAGGGCAAACCAAGGACTATGCAACGGAGAAAGACCACCGCATCCTATGCCCGCTGCCAGCCTATACTCCGTGGCGCATGGTCGTGTGCGGCGACATAAAGACAATTTTCGAGACAACTATGGCAGAAAACCTCTGTCCGCCAACCACAATGACCGACCTCGACTGGATTAAGCCGGGCGTGGCAGCATGGTACTGGGGTGGATCGGACGGAGGCAAGGGTGAGATACAAAAAGCCTATGGAGGTCTTCGCGAAGGCGAATGGGCTCACTGCGAACTGGCGGCGGACATGGGATGGCCATACTATCTAATAGATGCCGGCTGGAGCTCTTCGTGGTTTCCTGACTTCGTGACACGTGCCAATGAGAAGGGCGTAGACTGCTTACTTTGGCAGAATGCCAACCTGAACAACAGCCAAGACTTCTCGAACGCCAACATGGATGCCACACTCAAAAAATGGAAGAGCTGGGGCATCAAAGGTATCAAGGTCGATTTCTGGGAAGACGATTCCAAAGAAACGATGACGCGAATGGAGAACCTCTACAATACGGCAGCAAAGTACCAGATGTTGGTGAACTTGCACGGCTGTACACGCCCGTCCGGCCTGCGTCGCACCTACCCGCACATTATGACACAAGAGGGCATTTATGGCGGAGAGCAACAATTCTGGAATCCAAAGCTAAACAGTGCCCAACATCACCTTGATGTCCTCTTCACCCGTAACGTAGTCGGAGCGATGGATTTCACACCAGGCGACTTTGCCACCTGGCGAGGCAGCATACTCACGCAACGGAGCCAAGGGCATCACCTCGCGCTGCTGACACTCTTTGAGAGTGGCATCGTACATATTGCCGAAAGCCCTGAGAATCTGCGGTATTTCATTGGCCGAGACATCATGAAGCGTTTGCCTGCCACTTGGGATGAAAGCATGCTCCTCGAAGGCAATCCTTCGGCATACGCCACCGTTGCCCGCAGGAAGGGAAACGACTGGTGGGTGTCGGGCATCACCGTGAACGAACGCTCCTGCCGCGTGAAGCTGGACTTCTTAGAGGAGGGTACAACCTATACGGCGTACATCTATCGCGATGGTTCCTGTCGCAGCGACATGGTCTTTGAGAAAAAGCTGGTAGTGAATGGCAACAACCTCACTATCAAAGAGCTTAGTGAAGGTGGCTTCCTTATGCAGATTTCGCCGCAGGACAATCTGGACGTTCCACTCGAACGCACGACCTATGAGGCAGAAGCAACCGCTAACATGCTTTCGGGCGAAGCAAAGCGAAAGACCTATTCCTCGCTCCATGCCTCCGGAGGCGGCTTCGTGGGCGACCTCGGCTTGGGAGGAAAGCTACAGTTCAACCGCATCAAGGCAGGTCATACCGGAGAATATATCCTGACTATTTATTTTATCTCCCGCGACACTCGTCAGGCAAAGCTACTCGTCAACGGCGAGCAAGTGGGCGACACCATCACCTTCCGCAGCAATGGCGACTGCACCAGCTCATGGGATCCCGACGGCATGTCATGGATGATGATTCCTGTCACCCTGGAAGAAGGCAACAAGAACACCATCACCATCCAGTCCTTCGACGACCTTTGGGCTCCTAACTTCGACCGCATTACCATCCACCCCGTCTTCTCTGACGACGAGGCAACGAGAATCCTTCCAACCACTCGCGAGGAGATGTTCCCCATCAACAAAGTAACGGATCTGCTTTCCCCTTTCAATCCCAGGAAGGATGATGTATACTCACTGAATGGCAGTAGGCTAACAGAATCTGCGCCACAAGGTATCTACGTATATCAAGGGAAAAAGATCCTGCGCAAGTAAACCCAAGACATTATAAAAATTACATACGAACACCATGAAGAGAAACATCACCATCGCCGCCCTGCTATGTTTTTTGGTAGCTGCGGACATGCAAGCTCAGACTGAGCGTGATGCCTGTACAAGTATTATGGTAGGAAGGGAAGCCTCCACCGACGGATCGGTCATGACGAGCCACACCTGCGACTCCTGGTATCGCACATGGATGAGCATAGAACCCGCTGAGGACTTTCCGCGCGATACCGTCACAAGCATTTACGGAGGACTCATGCACACCGAAAGCCGGAAGGACAAGACTGGCACAAAGGAACGTGGCACCATCCCGCAGG
Organism: Prevotellaceae bacterium; assembly: GCA_022508635.1. Lineage (GTDB taxonomy): Bacteria > Bacteroidota > Bacteroidia > Bacteroidales > Bacteroidaceae > Physcousia. The sequence goes on along the minus strand of JAFLUV010000067.1, from coordinate 1,614 downwards.
CTGCCCACACCTATCGCTTCCTTAACACGGCCTACCCTTGCCTGAACGAAAAACAGCTGGCAATGGGCGAGACGACTATCGGCGGACGCGACACGCTAAAGAACGAGGAGGGACTCTTCCTCATAGAAGAGTTGCAACGCATTGCCCTGCAACGTTGCACCACGGCTCGCGATGCCATACGCCTCATGGGTGAGCTCATCAAGAAGTACGGCTATGGCGATAGCGGTGAGTGCCTGACGATTGCCGACAAACACGAGGTATGGATTTTTGAGGTTTTCGGCGAAGGCGCGAAGAGAATCGGCGGAGTATGGGCAGCACAACGAATACCTGACGACGAGGTTGCCGTCAGTGCAAACATCTCGCGCATAGGACGCATTGACATTGCCGACACCGACCACTTCATGGCATCGGACAATGTCTTCTCTGTTGCACGGAAGCTGAAACTATGGGATGGCAAGAGCGACTTCTCCTTCTGGAAGGCCTACTCCGGCGGCAACTACTCTGGCGAAACAAAAAACTATAGCGTCAGGGAACTCTTCATCATGCAGCAGCTGGCTCCCGATGCCGGCTTCACCGACCAGATTGAAGAACTGCCCCTGTCCGTCAAGCCAGCTGCGAAACTCTCCGTCGAAACCGTCTCAAAGCTACTGGGCTCCTACTATGAAGGAACGGAACTAAGCCTTGCAAGCCGTATCGACACACTTGCAAAGGGTAGCGACGACGTGAAGATCAAAGGCGGCAAGCCCCTGGCAAGCAATCCATGGATGCGCCCCGACGAGATACGGCGCTATGCCGGTCTGCTAAATGACTCCACGATGCAGAACATCCGCACGGTGAGTGTATCCTGGTGTGCCTACAGCACCGTCATCCAGCTCCGCTCCTGGTTGCCCGACGAAGTGGGCGGAGTAGCATGGGTGGCACTCGACAACCCGGGGCAATCGCCACGCTTCCCTGTCTTTTCGGGAAACACAGAGCTACCCACAATGCTTGATATCTGCGGTCAGCACAACAAGCGTGACGACGCAGCCCTGTGGCATTACCGCGAGGCAAACCGCATTGCCTCCATGCGATGGGGACAGGCACGCCAGACGATGCAGGCGGCACAGCAATATTTCCTTGACAAAGGCAGGCGCGAAATGCCTTTCGTAGAACAGACTTGGCAGAGCCAGGAAGAGAAGGATCGCAAAACATTCCTCGACGGCTACACCGCCGACTTCTTTGCCGCAACCATCTCTCGCTGGGACGATCTGGCGCGCAAGTACTGGCGGCAGTTCTGGGCAGGCTTCTGACATGCGTCCCAATAAAGGCACATATCGCACAACTGGCAAAAAATTACTGCCCAGTTAGGAAATTTTTACTGCCCAGTTATGCCGTAATTCATCCCCATTTATATACCTTATATATATATTGTATTGCCGCTTATCTTCCTAAAGTCCGCACCTAATGGCATAGGTCTTCCTGAACTTCGCACCATGCGAACCTCAAAAGAGGGCAGAGGTGCGGACTTCAAGAAGACTTTTGGATATATTAACGTGAGTTCGACGAATTCACGTTAATAAATAAGGAAACATCGGTTCGTGAGCCGCTGAACATACGTGAGTAACAAGGTACATG
>JAFLUV010000066.1 GCA_022508635.1 Prevotellaceae bacterium | reverse complement strand
ACCCGCACGTCAGTTTAGCAAACTGGTGGTTTCAGCCACTCACCCAAACTTCCTTGCCTTATAAGATTAGAGAGCTTCAAGTGGTGTAGAAACCGCTATCTTTCTCAATTGCGATGCAAAGGTAGAGCTTTTTTACCAACCTCGCAAGCTTTTAAGGGAAAAAATTTGTAACTTTGCAAAAAATCTCACTGAAAATGATTTCAGACAAGAACATTCAGCTTCCGAAGGGATGTTTCATGGTGCAACTTCCGAAGATAAGCGACCATCGCGGTTGCCTGACTTTTGGTGAAGGGGAGAAGCACATTCCGTTCCCCATCAGGCGCATCTTTTGGACTTACAACATACAGGACGACTGTATGAGGGGCGACCATGCTCACCGCACCTGTGAAATGGTGCTGTTTCCCGTGGGCGGCAGTTTTGACATCGAGGTAGACGATGGCAGTCGAACAGTGATTCTGCACATGGATGATCCCAGCTGCGGAATCTACATTCCGCCTTTAGTATGGTGCCGGCTGGGCAGCTTCACGCCTCATGCTGCTTGCGTCAGCCTTGCCTCGGAGGAGTATCGGAGCGAGGACTACATCCATGACTATCAGGAATTCCAAAAACTGGCGAATCATAAGTGAGAGAATCATCGTCACAAATGAATTACAAGTGAAAAACCCATCGTTTAACACCCCATGACCATTATACCATATTCCGTATACCGTAAGGAGACGTGGGACGCATTCGTGGAGATGTCAAAGAATGGCACCTTCCTCCTGAAACGCAGCTTCATGGATTACCATTCCGATCGCTTCTTCGATTGTTCGCTTTTCATCTATGCCAACACATTGCCCGACGGAGAGTTCAAGGAGAAGGGGCTGACGACGAAGGATCTTGTGGCTGTATTTCCTGCCAACTGGGACAAAGAGCATTATACTGTATATTCCCACCAAGGACTGACATACGGGGGGCTGTTGGTGTTGCCCGAGGTAACACAGAAAGAGGTGCTCGACATGATGCACGCCATCCTGCTATACTATCGCGACATGATGCAGGCACAGCGACTCGTCTATAAACCCATACCTTATATATATAGTAGCCTCCCGTCGGGCGAGGACTTATATGCTCTCTTCCGAGCTGGAGCACAATTGTCACGCAGATTGGTGAGCACGTGTATCTCCATGAAAAATCCGATGAAGATGAGCACATTACGTGTTCGTCAGGCAAAGAAAGCCGTAGAACACGGCTTCTATATAGACCGCATGACGGAGGGTGACACGCAGACGTTGCACGAATACTGGCAGTTACTCGAGCACGTACTGAAGACTTACCACAATGCCACCCCTACACATACGGTACAGGAGATGGAAGTACTCATGGAACAGTTCCCAAGGAACATACGTCTCTATATTGTGAGGCACGAGAAGCGCATCGCGGCCGGCTGCATAGTATTTGAATGGCGTAAGGTGGCACACATGCAATACATCGCCAGCGGAGAGGAAGGGCGTACCTACGGTGCACTGGACCTACTTTTCCGGCACCTTATCAACGAGCGATACAAGCAATTCGAATACGTCGACTTCGGCACGTCAAACGAAGACGGAGGCCGCTATCTGAACGAAGGACTTATTTTCCAGAAAGAAGGCTTCGGCGGCAGAGCTGTCTGCTACGATACATACGAAGTGAATATAGCTAATGCGATTTCCGAAGACAAGGAGCAGGCAACAGGTGAGGCAACAAACGGCAAGTGTCCCGTCAAGTACCTTGACCTCAAGCGGATTACCAATAGTTTTGAACCGAAACTGACGGCCGAGGTATCGCGCGTAGTACAGGGCGGCTGGTATCTACTGGGCAAGGAAAACAAACGATTCAGCGAGGACTTCGCAGCATATTGCGGAACTAAGTTCTGCATACCGACAGGTAACGGGCTGGATGCCTTGACAATGATCCTACTCGCCTACAAGCGAATGCACAAATGGAAAGATGGCGACGAAGTGATAGTACCTTCTAACACCTACATCGCCAGCATACTGGCGGTAAGCCGTGCCAGACTGCAACCCGTACTGTGTGAGCCGCGTCTGGAGGACTATCTGATAGATCCATGTCGCATCGGCGAACTTATCACGGAGCGCACCCGGGCTATCATGGTGGTGCATCTTTATGGCCGTGTCTGCGACATGAAGCCTATAAATGAATTGGCTACGGCACACGGGCTCAAAGTCATAGAAGACGTGGCGCAGGCACACGGAGCATGCTACGAAGGCATCCGTGCCGGTCATCTTGGCGATGCTGCAGGCATCAGCTTCTATCCCGGCAAGAACCTTGGTGCACTGGGAGATGCAGGCTGTGTGACAACCGACGACGGTGAGCTGGCGGAACAAGTACGGTCAATGTGTAACTATGGTAGCCGAGAAAAGTACGCTAATGAGATGAAAGGACTGAACAGTCGCATGGATGAAATACAGGCAGCCGTACTCTGCCTTAAGCTGAAGCGTCTGGATGCTGACAACGAGGCACGCCGCCGTATGGCACAAGCCTACAGCAAGGGCATCACCAATCCGTTAATTACCCTGCCTGCACCTACCGCCGATCCTTTGCAGAACGTCTGGCACATCTATCCCATCCGCACGCCAGAGCGCGACCATCTGCGGGAGTATCTCGCGGCAACAGGCATAGAGACTGTTGTACACTACCCCATCCCGCCCCATCGTCAGCAGGCTTATATGGAGTGGAACGATCGAACCTACCGCATCAGTGAACGCATCCATCGCGAGATCCTTTCCCTCCCAATGTCACCAGTAATGAGGGACGATGAGATAGCACGCGTCATCGAGGCACTGAACACATACAATGTCTGAACAAAGGGGGGCCTCGTTCTGAGGCGCCCCCTCAAAATGACCAGATATCGGCGAAGTCCGCTACGTAAACGTAAAAAACAAAGGGCATTACCTCACGGCAACGCCCTTCTTTTGGTTGGTTGGAAAAAGTCTAATTGAAATAATGGTTTGTGATTGATTTTAGGCCTCTGCGGGAGTTTCAGTTGTTTCACCCTCAGCAGCCGGTGCAGCTTCAGCTTCCTCTTCTGCCTTGGCAGCAGCCTCGGCTTCAGCCTTTGCAAGAGCCTCAGCAGCCTTCTTATCTGCTACTTTCTTCGCAATCTCCTCGTTAGCCTTCTTCTCAGCTTTCAGTCTTTCTGCTTCCGCAGCCTTCTTGTCGGCTTCGTTCTTGGCTGTTATCTGACTCAAACCCTTCTGCTTGTCAGCTTTCCACGCTGCAAATTTTGCCTCGCAGGCAGCCTCATCAAAAGCGCCCTTCTTGATACCACCACGCAGGTGCTTCATGAGATACACACCTTCGCGGGAAAGGATGTTGCGAACCGTGTCGGTGGGCTGTGCGCCACACTCTACCCAATAAAGGGCACGATCGAATTTCAAATCTACAGTGGCGGGATTGGTGTTTGGGTTGTACGTACCAATCTTCTCTGTAAACTTACCGTCACGCGGTGCTCTTACATCAGCGATTACGATGCTGTAGAAGGCATAGCCTTTACGGCCGTGACGCTGCAATCTGATTTTTGTTGCCATAATTTTAATTAAACTTTTAATATAGGTTTGAAATATGCCACTAACACGTAATGGCGGCGCAAAGGTACAACAAAAAGTGAAAAGTGAGAAGTGAAACGTGAAAAAATATCTCTTCTATGCCGTTTTTTGTCCTTTTCGTTGTGAACGAATAGTATACAGGCGGCTTTTCCGCGTCAGAATGGATAGCCGATAGCAAAATGATAACCCAATGAACGGCCGAAACTCGGCATATTGTAGTAGCCGCTACGACCGGTGTTGTAGGGTGCATGGATGCCTATGCCGAGATCGAAACGGATGACAAGAAAGTCGAGGTCGTAGCGCAGACCAGCACCAGTGCCGAGTGCTATCTCTTCGCCAAAAGACTTGATATTAAATTGTCCACCTGCCTGGCTATTGCTTTCGCGCAACAGCCACACGTTGCCAGCATCAACGAAGGCTGCGCCGTGTAATTTCCCGATAATGGGGAAACGGTACTCCAGGTTAGCTTCAAGCTTGAGATCACCCATCTGGTCAATGTAGGAATACCCAGAGGAAGCAGGATGATAAGAGCCTGGTCCTATACTTCGCATGCCGAAGGCACGTATGCTATTAGCACCACCTACGCTGAACAACTCACTATAAGGTGCCGAAACTGCATTGCCATAACTGTAGACGATTCCACCATAGAGACGCATAGCAAGAAGACCTCGCACGGCAAGGGGGAATTGCCGTGTGTACTGAACGGAACCCTTAATGAACTGGGCAAACGGGACACCTAAAAGGCGCTTCCCTTCCTGAGCGTACGGCTCGCCACAGATAGCATAGATGCTAGACACTATGGCGGATGCCTCCTTGATCGAAACAATGAGCGACGATGGATGTTCAGGAGAGCCTGCCCACGAAAAGGTGTAGGACATGCTGGGCACAAACTGGTCGCGCATAGAGACGTAAAGTGCCTGATTGGCCTGGACGATAGAATCAAAACGTTCCGTACTGTTCAACAGCTGGTCGTAGCTGATAGTCAAGGGTGAGATCTCATGCTTGATACGTTGTCCCCGTGCAAAGGTATAGCCGACACCAGCACTCCACGAGACTCGGCCAAAGTAATTGGCACGGTTCATCCAGCGTGCCTGCATATCAAGAGTTGTGGACGAGACGAAGCGGCGTGACAGCTTATGCCCCAGGCCTATCCCGAAGAAGCGGAAACGCGGATAAGAAAGCGATCCGCTGAACCCGTACTCGTAAGAATTAAGCAGAGAACTCTTGCCGACGGTATTGGCACCAGTCTGCCATTCGTAAGAGCCCCATACCTTCAGAGTCAGTGTTTCCGCACTGCGGAAAGCATTACGCTTAGAAAAAGAGAAGCTGGCTCCAGGACCAACCTGCCCGCCAGTCTTGGTAGTGACGTTGCCCTGGAATTCTGCATCGTAAGGTTTGTCGAGCGTGGCATTGACCACGATGTCAAGCGTGTCGGAACGATTTATACCTTCCCGTAGCATACTGTCTACTGTCGGTCGCGGTACATAGTTGATGCGCAGGGATGAAAACACACCCATAGAAGCCAGCCAGTCCTGTATCTGTTCACCTGTTGACTGCCGATAGAGATCACCATGTCGGAAAAGCAAGGCACGCCACATGGAACGAGGCTTCAACAGTGGTTTCGTAGCAGGACGACTATAGCCAAAAGAAAGTCCATGGGGCATGACAATGCTGTCCACAATCTGACGCTCACCATACTTGTAAATGTTCACACGTGTACTGCCTATATGATATGGAATCATGGCTTCCTTCGGTGCTGTAAGAGAGGGACGTACCTGGATCTTTGCCCTGAAGGGTGTCTGAAGAGTGTCTGCACGATAGGTAATATAGTCGTGGCGCTGGTAATAATAGCCTTGTTCGCGTAATGCGTCAGCGATACGTTTGCGCTCTGCCTCGAGAGTTACCACGCTGAAAGGATCGCCTCGATGTAGCAACGATGCCCCTGCCGTGCTGCGTATGATGCTGTCAGCCCCAGGCGGGAAGTACTGGTAAGCTATGCTGTCCAAATGATAAAGAGGACCAGGATGTATAGTATAGCGTACACGTTGCTTGAGCGTATCGCGCTGTGGCAGAAGCTCGTAGTATGTGCCTGCACGGAAGTAGCCTCGACTGCGCAGAGTATTCTGTGCAACCTTGGAGCGCATGTAAGGATTGACATTACTCATCAACACAGGCGAACCAGCAAAATGGTTGAACATCCAGCGTCCGAAGCGATGTTTGCTACCAGCATATCGGTTATAGATAAATAGTCTGAAGGGGAAGGGGTGTGTAATGGAACTACTCCCCATAAAAGCACCATTGGGAGCATAAGAGAGGACGGCCTCCACCTCTTCTCGCGTTGCAGCGTATGCCTCCTTATCTTTCTGCATAGCGCGCCGGATGCTGTCGCGTGCTGCCTTATCGTCCATATCAGTTCTGTCCACAATCTCCAACGCCGCAACATCACCGCTAAGCAAGCCCTCTACGGTATTGTACGCATCAGCCAAAGCAGTAATAACGCCAGTCTCTTGTTCCTCGCCAACAACTTCCTGCTCTTTGTCATAGTCAATGCTTTTGATGCCGCGGTAAAGCTTCTCACCCTCCGGAAGGTTTTTCGTAAGTGAGCACGCTGAGATGAGCATGCTCAGTAGCAGTAGTATGATGATGTGCTGTCCTTTGTGCATTCTGATTTTCTTTACTTTATGTCGTTACTTCCTTTCTGAGAGCGGAGCTTTAGGCTTTTCCTTGTTACGGAAGATGAAGAGTTCACTGAGCTTGTTAGCCTTTTTGCGGAGCACAATGCCAGCACCCATCTCGGTGATTTGTCCCTCGAGCAGAGACTCATAGTTACGGTCATAGAAAAGATGGACATAGCGGGAGGCGGTCTTGTCAAGACGATACTCGATGGCAATGTTGTCAATAATGGTTTGCCCTGTATTGACGGCATCTCGTCCGGTGCTGACCTTTCCACCTACAATGACGCTGATACGGTTACCCCAAAAGCGCTTGGCAAAACTGAAGCTGTAGTCTGTGGTCTTTGTGCCCGTGTCAGATGTTCCCTCAGCAATGCCGAAGTTGACATCTATGCTATTAAATGCCTTGTCAGCCACCTTGTTGATAGCGCTCTGCAGATAGGCGTTGAGTGTGTTGGCATAGTTGTAGTTACCATTCGTCTCAGCATCGTCCGTGACGTACATACCTGTAACGAGCATTGTGACAGCCACACGTCCACGTTCTTCTGTCGTCATGGCGCTGAGCTGGTTCTGCACGGACATATCCTCTGGAGCCTCCAACGTGAACTCCAGTCCCATATCATCAAGCGTCCGGCTCAGTGTCAGTCCTACATCAAAGGCAACATTACGCGGCATATTGTTCTCCGTAACACTAGACCGGACACGCTCACTGGCACTAATGTTGAGACGTGGGTTCATCATGTTTCCTTGGAACTCTACATAGCTGCCTTCCTTTATGTAGAAATCGTTGAGGGGAATAGCCATGATAGAATAGCGCATGGTACCCTTGAGAATGGTATAGCGTCCCCAAAGCTGCATGTCATTCTGTAGGTCGTAGGTCAGCGTGAGCTCGCCTCCACCTTGCAAATCGATATAGTCATTGCCATCATTGCTGAGGAAACAATGCACTTGTGCACCCTCAGCAATGTTGACGTTCATCTGAATATCGATATTCTGGCGTACAACATCGGCAGGTTGTTCTACCAGGATGGTATCCGTGAAATCGCAGAAGGTGACGATGTCCGAGAGCTGGTCGTCGACTGTGATAGGTGTGTCCGTCAACACGCAAGTGACATCGGTACTGCCCAACACGTCGAGTCCGCCTCTCATCTTGAGGTCGGAGAGCGTACCCCATAATCGCCCGCCAACGTTGACGAACACCTTGCCGTAGGCGAGTGCTCCCTGTCGTTTCGGTGCATTGATAAGCTGATAATTATTGGCACGAACATTTAGATCGAGCTGCACGCGCTCCAAATCGCTAAGGTCAATGATACCGTCAAGTACGAGCGGAGTCTTGCCTGCTGCGTATGCTTCAATACCACCTAAATTGATGCGACTATCGTTGATAGTGATGGTATGGTCGGGAAACTGCAGATTAATATTGTAACTGTCTGCGTTGACACAGAGGGAATCCGTGCGAAGCTCACCGTTCAGGACAGGGCTGTCCGTCTTGCCATTCACCTCCATATCACCCCAGGCATAACCGCTCATGGAGAAAGGTCCGTCAGGCATAAAGGCATTGAGAAAAGCGAAAGGCAGTCCCTGGAAGGTTGCTTGTCCGTCCACAATTCCCTGTCCTTTTGCTTCACCGTACTTACCACTAAACAGGAGTATCTCCCGTTCGTTCTGGGTGATGATACCGTCCACGTAATGCGATTCGTCAGCTTCGGGGAAATAGACACCGCTCAAGCCAATATCGCCGAGCAAAACATTATTGTACGCCATCTTCTGCACCACCATCTCCGCCGAAACGGTATTTGTGCTATCCGCCTGCATATAGTGGAAGTCACCATTCAGGAATCCGGTGATATCAGGCATAAAGGGGATAACGTGGGTCAGTTCTCCCATGTTAAGATGATTCACGCTGAGCGAGATGTCCTGCCGGGCGTCTTCGTTAGGCGTGCTATAGAGCTTGATGCCCGTGCCGTCGTCAGTTAAGAGGTCGACCAGTGCTTCAAGGTGCCCATTTCCAGTAAGTGAGATAAAATTGTCGGGATTAAGAGTAAAACGGCGATAGGCAATGATAGGGTTGAGCGGCATGAATCGTGCACGAATACCATCAGCAAGCAGGTCAAACGCCATACCGAAATCCATGCCCTTTTTCCCTTCTGCATCATAGAAAAGCAGGCTTGCCTCTGCGCCTGCCGATTTCAAGGAGGCGTGTAGCTGAGACTGAAAGACCACTTTCCGGTTCTTCGGTCCGTTGGCAACACGGGCATCGAATGAGAGACCACTCTGCTCCTGCCGGATGCTCCACAAAATGCTGTCAAGCAGGATGGCTCCGGTGTTGAGGGCATACATGTGTCCCTGCCCTTTCAGTCCTTCCTGGGGCGAGGCATAGAGATGGAAGGAAAGGTCGCGGAAGGTGTAGCCCGTGGCATGACGCAGGACGTTGAAAATAGGATTTTGCTGCCCGCAATCAAGCTCCATACTGAGGTGTGGCAATAATGTACGAAGGGTGTCCTGCTGTATTTGCAGACTGTCTGTCTGCCGCCGCAATTCTTGCATAAAGCCATCGTAGCGAGCCTGCAGTGAATCCAGTCCCTGATCGGATGATATAGAAAGTGCAAGGTCGCCCGCCGCTGCCTTCATACGGATAAGATCCGGAGTGAGGTTGGCATCAACGGTAAGATCCAAAGGATGATAAATGCTGTCTGAAGTTACCAGTTCGACAGCCTCTATACGAGCAGCCAGCCGATGCGTCTGTAGGAAGTCAGACCCACCATCAGCATGCATCACCATGCTGGCGGTGAGAGGCTTACGCGCCAATCCCAGTGCGTAGAGATTGATATGGTTGAGATCCATATTAAAGGCAGCATCCGTTACTTTTCGTTTGTTGATGGTGGCATCAACACAGCCGAACATGCCAATCAACGCATTTCTACTGTCCACTTCAAACGAAGCTTCGCCTTTCTCCAGACGGGTACTGGCATGGATGCTGTCCAAGTCCCACGAGGCGTAACCGAGATGGTCGATGTTCAGGAGCGCATGTAGCTTTGTGCCGGGACTGAGCATGTCTGTGCCATGCCCAGAGAGTTGTGCGTTGGCAGTAAGAAGATAGAGAGAGTCGTGCGGCAGGAAGTCGTGAAGTTGAAGGTCAGTGATGCGGGCATTGGCCTTATAAGCCATTGCTCGCAGGTCAACGTTGCCAGTCAGATGGGCCCTGCCATTGCCTTCAAGGAAGAGTACGTCAGCCGTAAGCCGGGAGGCTTGGCGTAGACGGGTGTCAGCATGAAGCACCATCTTTGGGAAGTGAATTTTGTTCAAGCTAAGATAGCGGTTGATGCAACGAAGATCCATTGTGGCAATGTCCCACTTCAGGTCTGCCCCAAACATCGTGCTGTCCATAAGGTTGAACAGCATACCGTCCACACGGGCATTGAGCACGGTTGGCATTACCACGTTGCAAGTTTGCAGGACGAGGCTGTCGACATTGCCTGTAATACCGAGGTCGACGTTCAACGGCTGGGACGGATAGCTGGCAGCAAGTTCCTTCGGCATGTAGGCCGCAGCCAGCAGGAGGACATCTTCGTTGCTCAACGAGGCCTGGACTGCTCCCTTCCAGTCTCCTCCAAAAGGAGCAGGAAGTTGCAGGGCAATGTTCTCCCTTCGGCAAGAATCGGCAGAAGTCTGCCGAGCTTCGATATTACCCCGGACAAAGCTGTGCGGTGTCTGTAGGTCAAGTCCCCGCACGTCAAGGTGAGTGGAGTCGAGTGAGAGATTGACCGCAAGCTTGTCAAGGCGGAAGCCGCCCCGCTCACTAAAGGCAAGCTTTTCTAACTGAGCACTGTAGGCTGAAGTCTGAAGATTACAGGAGAAGTTGTCGAGCTTCAATTCCACATTGCGAAGGGCAAGTGCATTCCGCTCTCCCAGAGGAGTGAGGTTGGGGGCGATACTGAGGCTGTCGGCATAGAGGCTGAGGCTGCCCACGCGATAAGCCTCTTGGCTGAGGCTGATGTCGCCTGCGTCAAGGCTGGCATCACGGATAGCGGCATAGAATGCGAATGGTACATCCTCGCCTTCCTCTTCCTGGAAACGCTCCTCGGAGTCCTGAGAACGTTCCTCGGAGTCGCTGCTGCCTTGGACCTTGATTTTCGTATTCTGGATACGAACCTTGCTGATACCTATCTGCCACTCAAGGGGAGCACTTTCCGTCGTATCCTCCGGTGTCTCCTGAAGTTGTATGTCAAGCTCGCAGTCGTCCAAGGCGGCATCCGTCACGCTGACTTTCTGTTTTCGCAAATCTATATCGTCTGCCTTTACTTTGAGACATCCCACCCTGCCGTTTATTTGCAACGCCTCGACCAGCGTATTCATGCGGATGTCGCCGTCCGACAGTTCTACGGCTTCTACGCCGACATGCAGCATCAGTAGCCGTGTGAGGTCGAGATCGACGATGACACGCTCCACATCAATGGCATCGGTGGACGGCTTTGCGATGTGCAGCTGCTCCAGACTAAGGTCAAGGGGAAAGGAGAGATGCACGCTGCCAATGCTCACCTCAAGCCCGGTCTCCTTCTCCAGATAGGCCGTGAGCCGATCTACTGCCCACCGCTGTACGGGAGGCAGATACAGACTGGCGACAAGCAGCATGAGGAGCAGTGCCAGCACCAGAAGCATCTTGAAAAAGATTCGCAGCGCACGTTTCATATCCTAACAGCGTCGTAAAGCCCTGCAAAGGTACGAAATAAAAATAAGATATAAGGGAAACGGGAGGAATAAATTACAACGCTGACTCCAGCCGGGACATGTCAATGCCTGGCGAGTCCCATTGCCATCCATCCTATTGCCAGATAGGCCACGGCATATACGAGGAACCATGCCTCCCTGATATCGAAGAAGAGCCAAGCGCCGGAAAGAAATGCAACTGCAGCAATCAAGGGAAGGTTCCACATCCTGCGGACATTGCTGCCGCAACAGTATCCAAGGACAGCGGAATAGACTGGGTTGACAAAGAAGAACAGCAGCATGCACAGTGCCATACCGCTACACTCCGAGGCAAGACGTGCCACGGCAAAAGGCAGAAGATACATGACAGCCAGCGTAATGCACAGCCAATAGACGTATCTCCGGTCTCCTATGTTGCGCGAAGTCTTCATTTCGTGCACAAAGCAGCCGTCATGAGAGCCGCAGCCTGAAAGAGATTCATGAGCTTCTTCTGTTTCTTTTGTTTCATCGTACTGAATAATTTTTCTTTTGTTCTACTGCTGCAAAGGTACGGTCTTTTCAAGTATGATACAACCAAACCATATAATATTTTAACATTATTAATATCAAGGTATTACGGCCAGCCTGAAAATTGGTACTTACCGACCAAGAAACTGGTACGTACCAATTCGCAAGTTGGTACGTACCAGTTCTCAGATTGGTACTAACCAGTTTT
>JAFLUV010000065.1 GCA_022508635.1 Prevotellaceae bacterium | reverse complement strand
GACCAGTCAGAAAACAACACACAGAAAAATCGCGACAAAACTAAACTAACCCTGCCTATGCGCAACCTTTTTGCTATCTTTATAGTTAATTTGAGTGGATGACAGATTGATGTAATAAATTCACTAGCTCCACGAAGCGGTTGTAGGACACCGGACGTGGGAAAGGTGGCAAAGATGCGACTGGGTTTATGCATATAAAATCATTTTTATGCAAGAAAGTTGTAGCAGATAGTGCATATTATGCGTGAAAATTGCACGTGTTTGCATAAAATGTTGTACCTTTGCGGCCACAAAAACGATAAAAAGAGATAGATAAAGGGTATGCAACAAGAACGGCAAGAGAAGAAGGCAAGACTACTTGCAATACGCAAGATAGTGAGTACGAACAGGCTGGAGAGTCAGGAAGAGCTGCTCGCTGCACTGAAGATGGAAGGAATCGTCAGTACACAGACTACGCTGAGCCGCGACCTCAAACAGCTGCGCATCAGCAAGGTACGTGTACGCAACGGACGCAGTATCTATGCTGTGCCTCGCGAAGGGCAATTCGTTTCGGTGCCGACACAGGAAGAAATCAGCTCTACACGCTGGAGCCTCAACTTCTCCGGGAACCTGATAGTGGTACATACCCCGCCGGGACATGCCGGTATGGTTGCCTACGACTTGGACAATCTCAAGCACCCTTTCTTCCTCGGCACCGTTGCAGGCGACGACACGGTCATCATCGTAATGGCGGAAGGCGTGAACCGGGAGGATGCAGGCAGAGTCATACGCGATACCCTGACCAACCTAAAATAGGAGTTCGCTATACATTAAATTATATAGAAAACTAAAAACAAATAGCGCTTACCAAGAGAGTAAAGAACACAGAAATGGAAGGAATCAAGAGTGAAGACATTTGCGTCTTAGTAGCAGATGCCGACCATGAAAAGTATGTCGATACCATCCTTGCTACCATTCGTGAAGCAGCACGCAAGCGGGGTACTGGTATAGCAGAGCGCACGCACGAGTATGTAGCAACGAAAATGCGCGAGGGCAAGGCCGTGCTGGCATTGCATGGAGACAAGTTCGTGGGATTCAGCTATATTGAGACTTGGGGCAACAAACACTACGTCACTACCTCTGGTCTCATCGTGCATCCTGACTACCAAGGTCTGGGCATTGCAAAACGCATCAAAGACTATACCTTCACGCTGGCGCGTCTGCGCTGGCCGCATGCCAAGATTTTCAGCTTGACCAGTGGCGATGCCGTCATGAAGATGAACACGGCATTAGGCTATGTGCCCGTCAGCTTCAACCAGCTTACCGATGACGATGCCTTCTGGCATGGTTGTAAGGGCTGCATCAACCATAACATCCTCGAAGACAAGGATCGCAAGTTCTGCGTCTGTACCGGTATGCTGTGGGATCCAGAAAAGCATCATGGCGAGCCCACGTCGCTGGATGTCATCAAGGACGTGATGAAGACTTTAGTCCTGAGAGGCATTGAATAGAATTCGAAGTTTCGTTTTAGAGTAAAGAGTTAAGAATAGAGAATATGGAAAAGAAGAAAGTCGTTGTCGCCTTCAGTGGCGGACTCGATACCAGTTACACAGTGATGTACCTGGCAAAGGAGAAAGGTTATGAAGTGTATGCTGCCTGTGCCAATACGGGCGGCTTTAGTCCCGAACAGCTGAAGGCAAACGAAGAGAATGCCTACAAGCTCGGGGCAAAGGAGTATGTCACCCTCGACGTGACGCAGGAATACTATGAAAAGTCGCTCAAGTACATGGTCTTCGGCAATGTGCTTCGCAATAATTGTTACCCTATAAGCGTTTCCTCTGAACGCATCTTCCAGGCGCTTGCCATTGCACGCTATGCCAAGGAAATCGGCGCTACGGCCATTGCCCATGGCTCTACTGGCGCCGGCAACGATCAGATTCGTTTCGATATGACTTTCCTCGTGATGTGTCCCGGCGTGGAAATCATCACTCTGACCCGCGATGGCAACCTCTCACGTCAGGAAGAAGTTGACTACCTCAATGCCAATGGTTACTTTGCCGACTTTACAAAACTCAAGTATAGCTATAATGTCGGTCTCTGGGGAACCAGCATCTGCGGCGGCGAGATACTCGACTCGAAGCAGGGCTTGCCCGAGAGCGCTTACTTGAAACATCCTGTGGAGGACGGGCCTGAACTCCTCAGAATAGGCTTTGAGAAGGGTGAGATATGCTCCGTCAATGGAGAAAAGTTCAGCGACAAGATCATGGCGATACAGAAGGTAGAGGAGATAGGTGCACGCTATGGCATAGGCCGTGACTGCCACGTGGGCGATACTATCATTGGCATCAAGGGTCGCGTTGGTTTCGAGGCAGCGGCTCCTATGCTTATCATCGGTGCGCATCGTTTCCTTGAGAAGTATACGCTTTCCAAATGGCAGCAGTACTGGAAGGAGCAGGTTGCCAACTGGTATGGCATGTTCCTGCACGAGAGCCAATACCTGGAGCCTGTAATGCCTGACATTGAGGCAATGCTCACCAGCAGCCAGCGCAATGTGACTGGCGAGGTGACGCTCGAGCTGCGTCCCTATTGCTTCCAGACCGTCGGTGTCGACAGCCCGAACGACTTGGTGAAGAATAAGCTCGGCGAATACGGCGAGACGGCAAAGGCTTGGTCAAGTGAGGATGCCAAGGGTTTCATCAAGGTGACGTCCACTGCACTTCGCGCCTATTATCTGGCACATCCCGATGAAAGATAGGAAGGGTATGATAAGGGCAGGTATTCTTGGAGCTGCGGGTTACACGGGAGGCGAGCTGATTCGCCTCCTGCTGAACCATCCACAAGTTGAGATCGTTTTTGCAAACAGTGAGAGCAATGCAGGCAATCCGGTCTGTGAGGTACACGAGGGACTGCTTGGCGAGACGGAGCTATGCTTTACGGAGGAGATGCCGTTCGAGCAGGTGGATGTCGTATTCTTCTGCTTTGGTCATGGCAAGAGCCGTCAGTTCCTTGCGGAGCATGAGATACCGAAGGGTGTCAGGATAATCGACCTTGCCCAGGACTTTAGGATAGCTGGCGACCATGACTTTGTCTACGGCTTGCCTGAGACGCACCGTTCTGCCATTGCCGGCTGTCAGTATCTTGCCAATCCGGGGTGCTTTGCTACCTGCATCCAGCTGGCTCTGCTGCCTGCGCTGAAGGCCGGCATCATCAGCGGGGATGTTCATGTGAACGGCATCACCGGCAGTACGGGCGCGGGACAGAAGCCCGGTGCGACGACACATTTCTCGTGGCGCAACGACAATGTCTCGGTCTATAAGACTTTCACGCACCAGCATTTGCTGGAAATCAACCAGACGGTCGAGGAGCTTTGCCCCGGCTATGACGGGCGTGTCCTCTTTATTCCGCAGAGGGGTTGCTTTGCCCGCGGCATTTATGTTACGGCCTATGCTAAGTGCGACTTGCCTCTGGAGCAGGTGCAGGGGCTGTATGCTGACTACTATGCGGGGGCGGCCTTCACGCACTTTGTCGTGAAGAGTCCTGACATGAAGCAGGTCGTGAATACCAACAAGGCTGTGGTCTATGTGGAGAAGTACGAGGATCAGCTGCTCATGATATGCTGCATCGACAATCTTCTCAAGGGGGCTGTCGGACAAGCCGTGCAGAACATGAACCTTATGTTCGGCATTGACGAGACGGAGGGCTTGCGCCTGAAGGCTTCTGCTTTCTGAGGGCGCGGCGACGATATATGTAACGGAATAATAACAGAATAACGGAATGAATCTTTTTGACGTATATCCTTTGATGGACGTGACTATTGCCCGTGGCAGGGGTTGCACCGTCTGGGACTCCGAGGGTCAGGAATACCTGGACCTCTATGGCGGCCATGCCGTCATCAGTATCGGCCATTGCCATCCGCACTATGTGGCGGCCATGTCTGAGCAGCTTGGCACGCTTGGCTTCTACAGCAACTCCGTGCAGAATCCTTTGCAGAGGGAGTTTGCCCGCCGGTTGGGCGAGGCTTGCGGCTACGAGGACTATCAGCTCTTCCTCGTCAACAGTGGTGCTGAGGCTAACGAGAATGCACTGAAGCTGGCGTCGTTCACGAACGGGCGGACCCGCGTGCTGTCGCTGGAGAAGGCTTTCCACGGACGTACATCCTTGGCCGTGGAGGCGACTGCCAACCCTAAGATCATTGCTCCCGTCAATGCCAACGGGCATGTCACCTACCTGCCTGTCAACGATGTCCCGGCCTGGAAGGCTGAGCTGGAGAAGGGCGATGTGTGCGCCTGCATTATAGAGTGCATACAGGGCGTGGGCGGCATACGCATGGTGGAGGCCGGCTTCATGCAGCAGCTGGAGCAGCTTTGCCGCGAGCATGGCACCGTGCTTGTCTGCGACGAGATACAGTGCGGCTATGGGCGCAGCGGCAAGTTCTTTGCCCACCAGCATCTGGGCATCAGGCCCGACATGATAACCGTCGCCAAGGGTATCTGCAACGGTTTCCCCATGAGCGGCGTGCTCATCAGTCCGGAGTTCAAGCCTGTCTACGGACAGCTTGGCACGACCTTCGGCGGCAACCACCTGGCTTGTGCAGGCGCCATCGCCGTGCTCGACGTCATGGAGCAGGAGAGGCTCGTGGAGAATGCGGCCGAGGTGGGCGAGTATCTCATGCAGGCCATACGGGCGGCCGGGCTGCCGCATGTAGTGGAGGTGCGCGGCAAGGGTCTCATGATAGGCATCGAGCTGGACATCCCCTACAAGGAACCGCGCCGGCGCCTGGTCAGCGAACAGCATTGCTTCACGGGCTGCTCCGGTACCAACGTGCTCCGCCTGCTGCCGCCTCTTTGCCTCACGAGGGCCGAGGCCGACAGCTTCGTGGACAGGCTCAGGGCATCACTCCAGGCATAGGGAAAAAGTTGAGGGCTCCGTAGGGAAAAAGTTGAAAGCTCCGTAAGGAAAAGTTGAAGGCTCCGTAAGGAAAAGTTGAGGGTTCCGTAAGGAAAAGTTGAAGGCTCCGTGCCGTTGTGCCGTTGCCGCCATAGCGTTGCTCTTTCGTCACAATAATGTCGTGCCAGTACCATAGCGTCAGTACTCCAGTACCGTCCCGTCAGTACTCGAGTACCGACGCGTCAGTACTGCGGTACCGACGCTATGGTACTGGGACAGGCTGCCAGTCGCTTGCGACCGGCCTTCCGGAAGATGCCTGCCCGACGACGATGCGTTCGCCTTTCATGGACAATTTAATTGGCCTTTCACTTTCCCCTTCCACATTTTTTTCGTACCTTTGCGGCTGTGTTAGCTTTATAGACAGAAAGAAATGGATAATATCAAGCAGATATCGCAGCGACTGAAAGGGCTGCGCGAGATTTTCGACATCCCTGTGGAGAAGATGGCAGAGGTGTGCGAGACAAGCGTGGAGCACTACCTCCGCATGGAGAACGGCGAGTGCGACCCGGGAGTCTATCGCCTCACGCGCATCTCCAAGCAGTACGGCATCGCGCTCGACGTACTCCTCTACGGCGAGGAGCCGCGCATGAACGGCTACTTCGTCACCCGTCAGGGCAAGGGGCTGGAGGTGAACCGCCACAACAGCTACAAGTACAAGTCCCTCGCCAGCGGCTTCAAGGGACACGCCATGGAGCCCTTCTTCACCGAAATCGACCCGCTGCCGGAGGGAAAGGAGAACCATGCAAAGAACAGCCACGACGGACAGGAGTTCATCATCATCTTCGACGGAGTGCTGGAAATCACCATCAAGGACAAGGTCATCGTACTGAGGGAGGGCGACAGCATCTACTTCGACACCTCGCGTCCCCACTGCATGCGCGCCCTGGAGAACAAGACCGTGAAGTTCCTGACCGTAATCATTTAGCATTAGCACATGACAGACAATCCCATACTGAGCCGCTTCCTGAGGCAGACCTCGTTCGTCTCGGAGGAAGACTATCGGGAGAACCTTGAGTTCATCATCCCGGACAACTTCAACTTCGCCTATGACGTAATGGACGCCTGGGCAGAAATCGCTCCCGACAGGCAAGCCCTGCTCTGGACAAACGACGAGGGAGCAGAGCGCCGGCTCACCTTTGCCGACATCAAGCGCGAGAGCGACCAGGCCGCATCCTACCTCCAGACACTTGGCATCGGGCGCGGCGACATGGTGATGCTCATCGAGAAGCGCCGCCTGGAGTGGTGGATAACCATGCTCGCCCTCCACAAGCTGGGCGCAATCCCCATCCCTGCCACACACATGCTCACCTGTCACGACATCGTCTATCGCAACAACGCAGCCTCCGTCAAGGCCATCATCTGCGTAGGCGAGCCCTACGTCCTGGGAGAAGTGCAGCGCGCCATGCCCGACAGCCCCACCGTAGAAGTGCTCATCTCCATCGGCCCCGACGTGCCCGAAGGATTCCACGACTGGCATGCAGAGGTGGGAAAGGCACCCGCCTTCCGGCGCGCACGCTTCGTCAACGCCAACGGCGACACGATGATACTCTACTTCACCTCAGGCACGACGGGCGAGCCAAAGATGGTGACACACGACTTCCTCTACGCCATAGGCCACCTCACGACAGGCGTCTTCTGGCACAACCTCACGCCCGACAGCATCCACCTCACCGTGGCAGATACGGGATGGGGCAAGGCCGTCTGGGGAAAGTTCTACGGCCAGTGGTTCGCCGGAGCCTGCATCTTCGTCTACGACCACGAGAAGTTCACCGCCGAGAAGATGCTCCGTCAGATGGAGAAGTACCGCATCACAAGCTTCTGCGCACCGCCCACCGTCTACCGCTTCCTCATCCGTGAGGACTTCAGCCGTTACGACCTCTCCGCCCTGCACTACTGCACCACGGCAGGCGAAGCACTCAATGCCGCCGTCTATGAAAAGTTCCTTCAGCTCACAGGCATCCGCCTCATGGAAGGCTTCGGACAGACCGAAACCACCATGACCCTCGGCACCTTCCCCTGGATGGAACCCAAGCCCGGCAGCATGGGCAAGCCTAACGCACAGTACGAGATAGCCCTCCTGCGTCCGGACCTCACACCTTGCGAGGACGGCGAAAAGGGCGAGATAGCCGTGCGCATGAAAGAAGGATACAAGGCGATAGGACTATTCAAGGAATACTACCGCGACAGCAACATCACCTACGAGGCATGTCACGACGGATACTACTTCACGGGCGACATGGCCTGGCGTGACAAGGACGGCTACTACTGGTTCGAGGGACGTGCCGACGACGTCATCAAGAGCTCGGGCTACCGCATCGGCCCCTTCGAGGTGGAAAGCGCACTCATGACACATCCCGCCGTAGTGGAATGCGCCATCACCGGCGTGCCCGACGAGACACGTGGCATGGTGGTCAAGGCCACCGTGGTAATTGGCAAGGAATGGAAGGCCAGCGATGAACTCGTCGCAGAGCTGCAGGCACATGTCAAGCACGTGACAGCTCCCTACAAGTATCCTCGTATCATCGAGTTCGTTGACGAACTGCCCAAGACAATCAGCGGCAAGATACGTCGCGTAGAGATAAGAGAGAAGAGCCTCAATACCCTGTCCCCCAAAAGAGACTGAAGAATAAAGGCTCAGGAAGTCAAATGACTAACACTGGTAAACGAAAAGATGAACAGCTTCCTTAATGCAAAAGACCTGGGTGACCTCAAAGAAGCGCTCAGAGAAGCAGCCGAGATAAAGTCCGACCGCTTTAGATACGATACGCTGGGTAAGAACAAGACCCTGCTCATGGTATTTTTCAACAATAGCCTGCGCACGCGTCTAAGCACGCAGAAAGCCGCCATGAACCTGGGCATGAATGTCATCGTGCTTGACGTCAACGCCGGAGCATGGAAGCTGGAGACGGAGCGCGGTGTCATCATGGACGGCGACAAGAGTGAACACCTGCTGGAGGCCATCCCCGTCATGGGCAGTTTCTGCGACGTTATTGGCATCCGTTCCTTTGCAGGACTCACAGACCGTGACTATGATTACGCCGAGACCGTATACCATCAGTTCGTACAGCATAGCGGTAAGCCCGTATTTGCAATGGAGACAGCAACGGTGCATCCTCTTCAGGCCTTTGCAGACCTGATAACAATCTCAGAGTATGCATCGAAGCGATGCAAGCGCCCCAAAGTCGTACTCACCTGGGCACCGCATCCCCGTGCCCTGCCACAGGCCGTACCTAACAGCTTTGCGCAATGGATGCAGGAAGCAGACAGGCAGGCACTCCCCCTTGGCGGCAGCAAGGCAGGTATTGACTTCGTCATCACGCATCCTGAAGGGTACGAGCTTGATCCGGACTTCACCACGGGCGCTACCGTCGAGTACGACCAGCGCAAGGCATTCGAAGGTGCAGACTTCATCTATGCCAAGAACTGGAGCTGCCCGGGCGTCACCCATCCTGCGGGTTATGGAAAGATACTGCACGACTACCATCAGATGATGCACTGGACAGTAGATGCCGAACACATGGAATGGACAAACCATGCCCACTTCATGCACTGCCTGCCCGTTCGCCGCGGCATGATAGTCACCGACGATGTCATTGAGGCACCCTCATCCCTCGTCATCCCGGAGGCAGCCAATCGTGAGATTTCTGCTACGGTCATCCTGAAGCGTATTCTGCAAAGTCTTTGAACAAAAGTTTTTCTTTCAACTGACGAATAAGGAAATAATAAATACTAAATATAACTACACACTATGAAACTGAAGAAAGTTCTCGTATTAGGCAGCGGTGCACTGAAGATAGGCCAGGCCGGTGAGTTCGACTACTCCGGTAGCCAGGCGCTGAAGGCACTCCGCGAGGAAGGCATCTATTCGGTGCTCGTCAACCCAAATGTGGCTACCATTCAGACCAGCGAAGGCATTGCTGACAAGGTATACTTCCTGCCCGTTACACCTTACTTTATAGAGGAGATTATTAAAAAGGAGCGTCCCGACGGCATTATGCTGGCATGGGGTGGACAGACTGGCTTGAATGTTGGAACCGCGCTCTATCAAAACGGTGTGCTCGAGAAGTATGGTGTCCGTGTGCTTGGTACCAGTGTGGAGGCCATCATGAACACTGAGGATCGTGACCTCTTTGTCAAGGAACTGGCGAAGGTAGATCTGAAGGTGCCCGTGAGCAGTGCTTGCGAGACGATGGAGGAAGCTGTTGCCACGGCACGACGCATCGGCTATCCTATCATGATTCGCTCTGCTTATGCGCTTGGCGGCTTAGGTAGCGGTGTCTGTCCCGACGAAGAGACTTTCTGCAAGATAGCCGAGAGCGCTTTCACCTTTGCGCCGCAAGTGCTTGTTGAGGAAAGCCTGAAGGGATGGAAGGAGATAGAGTTCGAATGCATCCGCGATGCAAACGACCACTGCTTTACCGTTGCCTCGATGGAGAACTTCGATCCTCTCGGCATACATACCGGTGAAAGCATTGTCGTGGCTCCCACTTGCTCGCTGACTGAAGAACAGGTGAAAATGCTGCAAGACATCACCATCAAATGTGTGCGTCATCTGAACATCGTGGGCGAGTGCAATATCCAATTTGCCTTCAATGCTACGACAAACGACTATCGCATCATCGAGATCAATGCTCGTCTGTCGCGCTCTTCTGCTTTGGCAAGCAAGGCTACGGGCTATCCGTTGGCTTTCGTTGCGGCCAAGATTGCTCTTGGCTATACGCTTGACCAGATCGGCGAGATGGGCACGACGAACAGTGCCTATGTGGCTCCTTCACTCGATTATCTTATCTGTAAGATTCCACGCTGGGACTTGACGAAGTTCACAGGCGTGAGTCGCAAGATAGGCTCCAGCATGAAGTCTGTCGGCGAGATAATGAGCATTGGCCGCTCCTTCGAGGAGATGCTGCAGAAGGGTTTGCGTATGATAGGTCAGGGCATGCACGGCTTTGTCGGTAATGAACACGTGAAGTTCGACAATCTGGACGAAGAGCTTGCTAATCCGACGGATCTTCGCATCTTTGCCCTTGCCCAGGCATTGGAGGAGGGCTACACTATAGAGCGCATCGAAGAGCTGACAAAGATTGACCCGTGGTTCATTGAGCGCATGAAGAACATTGTGGACTTTGAGCATCAATTGCAGACGTATAATGCCATTGAGGATATTCCTGCCGATGTCATGCGTCAGGCAAAGACGCTTGGCTTCAGCGACTTCCAGATAGCTCGCTGCGTGCTGAAGGTACACAACGGCAATATGGAGAAAGAGAACTTGGCCGTCCGTGCTTACCGCAAGAAACTGGGCATCCTGCCTGCCGTGAAGCGTATCCCCACGGTTGCCAGTGAACATCCCGACCTGACGAACTACCTCTACATGACCTACGCTGTGGAGGGCTATGACATCAACTATTACAAGCACGAGAAGTCGGTCATCGTGCTCGGCAGTGGTGCTTACCGCATCGGTTCGAGCGTTGAGTTCGACTGGTGCTCGGTCAACGCCATACAGACTGCCCGTAAGCTTGGCTACAAGAGCATCATGATAAACTATAATCCCGAGACCGTCTCGACCGACTATGACATGTGCGACCGCCTTTACTTCGACGAGCTGTCGTTCGAGCGTGTCCTGGATGTCATCGACCTTGAGGCGCCTCGCGGCGTGATTGTCTCTACGGGCGGACAGATACCGAACAACCTTGCCATGAAGCTTTACCGGCAGAGTGTGCCCATCCTCGGCACATCGCCTGTCAGCATTGACCGTGCCGAGAACCGCGGCAAGTTCTCCGCCATGCTCGACAAGCTTGGCATCGACCAGCCCCGGTGGAGTGCCCTGACCAGCATGGACGACGTGAAGCAGTTCATCGACAAGGTGGGCTATCCTGTCCTTGTGCGTCCCTCATACGTCCTCTCCGGTGCAGCCATGAACGTCTGCTACACGGACGAGGAGCTGGAGCGCTTCCTGCAGGAGGCCAGCGAGGTGAGCAAGGAGTACCCTGTCGTCATCAGCGAGTTCATGACGGAAACGAACGAAGTGGAGTTCGATGCTGTGGCTCAGAATGGTGAGATCGTGGAGTATGCCATCTCCGAACACGTGGAGTATGCCGGCGTCCATTCGGGCGATGCCACAATGGTATTCCCTGCGCAGCAGCTCAGCTTCGCCACTGCGCGCCAGATAAAGAAGATAAGCCGTGCCATTGCCAAGGAGCTGAACATCAGCGGCCCCTTCAACATCCAGTATCTTGCGAAGGGTCGGGACGTGAAGGTCATCGAGTGCAATCTCCGCGCCAGCCGTTCCTTCCCCTTCGTCAGCAAGGTACTCAAGCGCAACTTCATCGAGACCGCCACGCGCATCATGCTTGATGCTCCCTATGCGAAGCCCGACAAGAGTGCCTTTGACATCGATCACCTCGGCGTGAAGGCCAGCCAGTTCTCGTTTGCGCGCTTGCAGAATGCCGACCCCATCCTGGGTGTCGATATGAGCTCCACGGGCGAAGTGGGCTGTATGGGCGACAGCTTCGAGGAGGCATTGCTGAACAGCATGATAGCCACCGGCTACAAGATTCCCAGCAAGGAGAAGGGCGTGATGATAAGCAGCGGCGGCACGAAGGAGAAGGTAGACATGCTTGACGGTGCCCGTATGCTGACGAATGCCGGCTACACCATCTATGCCAGCGAGGGAACAGCCAGGTTCCTCAACGAGAACGGTGCGAAGGCGATTGCCGTGAACTGGCCCGACGAGGACAAGCCCGGCATGGAGAATGTGATGGAGATGATTGCCGAGCATCGTTTCGACCTTGTGGTCAACATCCCCAAGAACCGTACCAGCCGGGAGCTGACCAATGGCTACAAGATACGTCGTGCAGCCATCGACCACAACATTCCGCTCATCACGAATGCCCGTCTGGCAAGTGCCTTCATCGAGGCATTCTGCACGCTGTCCATCGAGGACGTCAGCATCAAGAGCTGGAACGAATACTAAGCTTCCGCGAAGCTTTCCGCCTGCATGAAGAAGAGAGGGTGTGCCTGTATTGGGCACACCCTCTCTTCTTTTGGATTGAACGCTGTCCTATCTCAGCATTACCTTCCTGCCGTCCTTTATGTAGATGCCCTTGCGGGTCGGGTTGGC
>JAFLUV010000064.1 GCA_022508635.1 Prevotellaceae bacterium | reverse complement strand
ATAACAAAATTAATTAATATACATTTTATCGTCTGATATTCAATACAAACAATAAGAATATCCACATATTTGCAAATATACACACACCTACATATTAACTAATATATAAAAACACACAAACTTGCATACATAAATATAAAAACATTTGCATACACAGAAACTTCCGTATACACACATATACATATCCAAATAGCTAAAGACACATATATTGGCAGACATTGAAAATCAGGTAGACAGAGATATAAGTATCCAAATACTTGACCACACCTGTAGTTCATATAATATGTAAATAAAAAAAGAACAATACCTCCAAATAATGCAAGGTGTTCCAAAACTTCGCACCAAAGGTACTGATCTACACACCAGATGTTCTCATTACTCGCACCAAGTGTTCCTAAAGTCCGCACAAAAGGAAAATGCGTACGCTGAAAATCAACATGTTACAAAATCACATAACAATATATAACGTAGATACTATATATAAGTGGTCGATTTTTCAGGATATCGTGTATTAGATTCTAATATATATTTAATTATACGATCTTAAAACACCCTGTAAATCAGTCACATAATTTCTTCTTGGTGCGAATATAAGGAAGATCTGGTGCGAGGAATGGGAAGTATTGGTGTACATAACATGAAGATTTTGTAGGAAGTTCGGGAACATTAACTGGATTTCAGTCATTGAAGAAGAGAAACGAAGGTATGAGCCAGGTGGAAAAGCATGGTTTCTAAGGTCGGAAATATATGGTACGAAGCTACCAGTAAAGGAATGTGCGCCTTAACGCTCAATAGTGGTGCAATGAACAAAAAAAATAACGTAAGAGCAAATACCTTTAATGTGGTGCGGGAATCATTTAACAACAAAGTGCAAAAGTTAGGAACATTTTCTTATGAAAAATTTGTTTATTTCGATGGAATCGTCTAAATTTGCCGCAGAAAACAATAAAATATGCAGTAATGGCAAAGAAAAAAGGTCCTTCTATCGTCAGTACCACAAACGAACTGGTACAGACCTTTTCCGGAAACCGTGATTTGGATTTTATCCTCAATCCTGTGAGCTATACACAGATACGCGGTAACTTCTCTCTTGTGCAGACAAACCTAATGATAGCGATCATTGCACAATTGCAGGATCGCATCCGTGAACAGCTCAGCATGGGCGAGGGTACATTCCTCTTCAAACCGGAGGACTTGACAGGCAATCTGCTCAATTTTGAGATTCCGCTGAAGGAACTTGGCATCAGTCCCAAAAAGTATGGTGAACTGGAAGCAGCATGCGAGGCGCTTCTGCATGTGGACATGTCCTACAAGCGTTATGACGAATACGAGCGTGTAGAGTATAATGTGAAACAGAATATCTTCCACAAGATAGAGTTCCCGACAGCAGAACTTAATGCAGAGGGTGAGCGTGTGGCATACAAAAGCGGTCAGCGCCGTAAAGGTTTCATTAAGATACAGATGGTAGATGAGAGTGCTCGCGAGATACTGAATCTGCGCAAAGGCTATACTCGTCACTTGAAGGGTATTACCCAGCTCTGCCGTAGTCCCCGTACACCACGTCTGTACATCTATCTCAGTGCTTGGCGCAAGATAGGAAGCTGTACGGTGAACTACATTGACCTGAAAGAGTTTTTCGGTGTACTCACTTTCAGTAAGGATCGTAAACGCATCGTTGATAACAAGTATGTTAAGTACGGGGCTTTCCATCGCGATGTGCTTGATCCTGTGTTGCGCGAGATGAAAAAACTTTCAGATGAAGGCAAAGTCGAGTTCTGTTTTGAATACGAAGCTGTCTATCCGCACGGTGTCAGCCGCGGTGACCCAGACAGCATTCGCTTCACCATCATCGAAGGTAAGATGGGACAGGCACAACAGCACGAGAGTTTCTTGGGCAAGATGCGTGTCAAGCTGATTACTCGCTATGGGCTTCAGCCGATGGAATGGACGAAACTGGAAGATCTTATCTACGAAGGACTCGACCTAAGAGAAGAGCTGGCTCGCATTGACAAGCTTATTGAGAGCAAGCAGCCTGATAATGTGCATGCATACGTTACGGAAGTGCTCTACCGTTGGTTGCTCGAACAGCAAAAATCCAAACAGCCAGAGTTTGTAGAGGCTGAGGAGATTGTCGATGAACAGCCAGAGCGTCCTTTCGTGCAGCCCATTTATCAACAAAAGTGGGAGCTATGGATGGAGAAGTCCAGGGAACGTCTCGGCGAACAATTCTTCAACCAGTATATGACCTGTGCCAGTCTTTGGGCTGTTCGTGACAAGGTCGTGTTCGTGGAGGTTCCAAACAAGTTCGTTTCCGAGCAGTGGGAGGAGCATCTTAGCGAAATTATCAGCTATTTCTATAGTGCTTTCGGAGCCGATAAGAAACTGACTTATATTTTTCAGGAAGTGTAAAAATCGTTGATTATCAAAAGGTATATGGCAGAAGAACTAATTGTCAAAGGAGAAACGAAACAGGAACGCTATGAAACACTGCTTCCCCAGATAGTTTCCGTACTGGAGGATGAGAGCGATCTCATAGCAAATATGGCAAACGTGGCGGCAATGCTTCATGAGACTTTCTGTTTTTGGTGGACAGGATTCTATCGCGTTGTTGGTGATGATTTGGTGCTTGGTCCATTTCAAGGCCCGATGGCTTGCACACGTATACGGAAGGGTAGGGGTGTGTGCGGCACTGCTTGGACAACGGAGACAACGCAGGTTGTGCCTGATGTCGACCAGTTTCCTGGTCACATCGCCTGCTCGTCTGCATCTCGAAGTGAGATAGTCGTCCCTGTCAAAAAAGCAGGTACCGTTGTTGCCGTCCTTGACATAGATAGCGTCGAACTGGGCACATTCGACCAGTCCGATCGTCATTACCTTGAACGAATTGTTCAATTGCTATGAAGAAATTTATGATTCTGTTTCTGGTTTGCCTCGTCACTACTACAATGCAGACCAAAGCCGAAGACCGATTGGGGGCCAAAGCAAAGCCGCTTCCCGCTCTTCATGTCGAAGGGCGCTATTTAGTGGATACTAACGGCAATCGTGTTGTACTACATGGTGTAATGGATACACCTAATGCCTGGTTTAACGGTGGTCGCTGGGGATGGAGCTATGATGAAGAGGGACTTCGCCGTTGCCTGGCATATTTCGAAAAGCTCTACACTGGTCTTGAGATAGCTCATTGCAACATCTTCCGCCTGCACCTTGATCCCGTCTGGCTCAATGACAAGGAATTTACATACCCTGGATCGGTGGGACAATCCGAGGGAACGAGAGGTGAAGCCGATATCAGTCACTTTAATCCCGATCGTCTGCGCCACTATCTGTCTACGCTTTATATACCATTGTTGCAGAAGGCCTTGGCGCATGGCATGTATGTCGTCATACGACCTCCTGGGGTATGTCCATTCAATCTTCATGTCGGCGACTACTACCAGAAATACTTAATGGAGGTGTGGGACATTGTCTCCAGAAACGACACTGTACAGAAATACTTCGGACAAGTTGCCTTCGAACTTGCCAATGAGCCCGTCAATCTCAGGAACAGCCAGAATGAGGATGATGCCAAGGCTATGCACGACTATTTCCAACCCATCGTTGATACGATTCGCAGCAACGGATTCAAAGGTATCATCTGGGTACCAGGGACAGGCTTCCAGTCGAATTATATTGGATACAAGCAGTATCCAATTGAAGGGCAAAATATTGGCTATGCCGTTCATGTATACCCTGGTTGGTATGGATGTGATGACCGCAAAGTGGATCTTGACGGCGATATTGAGAAAAGCAAACATGAATTCATTCGTCAGTTTGGGCGACAAGTACCTGTCGTAGAGAATAGTCCTATCTTTGTGTCCGAGGTGGACTGGAGCCCAATCAAGGAGCCGCGGGTGTTCGACAAGGTCAACGAGTGGGGTGACTCTATCTATAAGAACCTTGGCACTTGGGCAACTGCTTCCACCTCTAAATGGGGACAATGCTACAAAGCCATGATAGACCACTACGGTAATATCTCGATGACCTTGACGCATCCGCATGACTATCTTGACCTTGATAGTTTAGTGAAAGATCCCTGGCACCCAGTCCCTGCTTTTGACGGCAATCCCGAAGCCTGTTCCGGAGCCTGCTGGCAGTGGTATGCCGATGCCAGTACGAAGACCAATCCTATTGTCAGGGCAGACTTTCCCGGCTTCGACGTCATTCGTGTCAGAGCTATCGATGATATGCTCAGCAAATAGTGTCCTGTCTGATTTTTAGCAACTTTGTAATACGTACAAAGTGAGTAGTAACCATATTTTGGAGAGTAAGATGAGAAGGTCTAAACAACAGCTTCCAGACATTGAGGCTAAGGAAATTTTGAGAACGGCAACTAATGGCGTACTTTCATTAGTGGATTCGGACGGGAAACCTTATGGGGTTCCTATGAGCTTTATTTATGATGGAGAAGATGCTGTGTATTTTCATTGTGCTCTTTCTGGGAGAAAAATAGATTGCATAAAAAACAATCCTAATGCTTGTTTTACAATCGTTTCTCAAGATGATATTCATCCAGAGAGATTTACCACATATTTCAGAAGTGTAATAGCGACAGGTACAGTTCACATTCTTGAAGACAGGGGAGAAATGATAGAGAGCCTTCGTATGCTTTCTGCCAAATACGCTCCAGGCATAGATTGTGAACCAGAAATTGAAAAAGGAATTAACCGTGTTTTGATTTTAAAGTTTGTAATAGAGTCGCTAACGGGTAAAGAAGCGGTAGAATTAACCAAAGCCAATCATTAAAAGATTCATCTTTTAGCGATTTTGCAAAAGACTGTTAATAATGTAAGTTCGATGAATTCATAATGATATTGATTTTTTTCTATCAACATATTAGGCCACATTTTACATTCTTTCAAGAGAATGGTCATACCATTTTCAAGAGAGTGGCCATACCGAAATAAAATAGGTGATTCATATATCTATAAAAAGTATGGAGCGAGAGAAACCATCGCCCGCTCCATATCCTATTTCGGCACGCCTTGCGTGTATAATCGTTATTTGTCAAGAAGTTCGTGTACTTTTCTGGCAGTTTCTTTTCCGCTTGCCATGGCTCTTACTACGAGGGATGCACCGCTTTGTGCATCGCCGCAAATGAATACATTCTTGGGCATTTGGGGTTGCTCGGGTTTGAGGAATCCCATTGCGAGAAAGCAGATTTCACATTTGATGATTTCCGGGTCGCCAGCTTCCACCATCAGAGGACGTCCGCCTTTCGGGTTCGGCTGCCATTCTATGGGCTGTACCTTAACTCCTGTCAGTTTGCCGTCCTTCCCTAAGAATTCCAATGAGTTGATGTTCCAGCGTCTTGTACATCCTTCTTCGTGGCTGGAGGTGGTCTTTAGGATTCTTGGATAGGCGGGCCAGGGATTCTGTGGATCGTCCGGTCCTTCTGTCGGGCGTGGCATGATTTCGATTTGCGTTACGTTCTTGCATCCCTGTCGGTGTGCTGTACCGATGCAGTCGCTTCCGGTATCGCCGCCGCCAATGACCAGTACGTCTTTCCCTTTGCAGGTGATGCGTTCCTCTTTACTGAATTCAATTCCTTCCAGTACACGATTTTGCTGTGACAACAGTTCTAATGCCAGATGAACCCCCTTGAGGCTACGTCCGGGAATGTTGAGATCGCGTGCCTGTGGTGTTCCTGTACTGATGACGATGGCATCGAATGTCTTTGCGTTTGTGCTCTCCTGTTTGCCATCTGCCAGTTCCCCGTTCTCCAAGAGTTCGAAGCCCTCTGCCAGTTTGGTGTAATCGATGGAGGTGTTGTAGCGGAACTCAATGCCCTCTTCTTCAAGCAGGCGGATACGACGGTCTATGATGTTCTTGTTAAGCTTGAAATTAGGGATGCCGTAGCGCAGCAATCCTCCGGCAGCTTCGTTCTTGTCAAAAACTGTTACCAAATACCCCATCTGATTCAAACGGTTTGCCGCTGTTAGTCCGGCAGGCCCAGCACCGATCACCGCAACTTTCTTTCCGTTTCGCCTATAGGTTTGGGGCTTAATATACTTCTCACGCCATGCTGCCTCCGTAATGGCTGCCTCGTTCTCGCGATTGGTCACAGGTGCATGATCCGTGAGGTTCAGCACGCAGGCTTTTTCGCAGAGAGCAGGGCAGACGCGCCCAGTGAACTCGGGGAAATCGTTTGTTGCGTTCAGCAGCCGGTATGCCAGTTCCCACTCACCTTTGCAAAGGGCATCGTTCCACTCCGGTGCCTTGTTGCCCAGCGGACAAGCCCAGTGGCAGAAGGGTACGCCGCAATCCATGCAACGGCTGGCCTGCATCTTGCGATCGTGCGTGTTGAGGGTCTGCTCTACCTCGCCAAAATCGTGTATCCTATCGTGTATGGGACGGTATCCTGCTTCCAGTCGGGGTACCTCCATGAATGCTTTTAGTTTTCCCATTGTTTTTATACTAAATTTATGAAGTATGAATAGTGATGGACGGCCTTAACTGTTGATGAGTTGCATATTCGCAATCTTTTCCTGTAGCAGCCGCATTTTCTCCTCCTGAAGTACGCGCTTGTACTCAATGGGTGTCACTTGGATGAAGTCTTCCACATAGTGGTTCCAGTCATCCAGCATACGACGCGCCAAAGCAGAGCCTGTATATAGATAGTGCTGACGGATGAGCTCATGTAATTCCTTGCGTGCAGAAGCTTCCTCCACCAGGCTGATCTCTACCTGATCCATATTACAGAAATAGTCAAAGTTGTGGTTCTTGTCCCAGACATAGGCAAGGCCGCCGCTCATGCCGGCTGCGAAGTTACGTCCGGTCTCGCCCAGTACGACCACACGTCCTCCGGTCATGTATTCACAGCAATGGTCGCCGGCACCTTCGATAACAGCAACCGCGCCGGAGTTGCGCACGCCGAAGCGTTCGCCTACGCGTCCGTTGATATAGAGTTCACCACTCGTTGCACCATATAGTCCGGTGTTTCCTGCAATGATATTGTCCTCGGCAACGAAGTCCGCGTTGAGGCGCGAAGGCGGCAGAATGCTGATGCGGCCGCCTGAGAGTCCCTTGCCGAAGTAATCGTTTGCCTCACCCTCAAGCCTGATATTAAGTCCCTTCACGGCAAATGCGCCGAAACTTTGTCCTGCTGAGCCCTTGAACTTGATGTTGATAGTGGAGTCGGGCAAGCCAGCCTCGCCATAGCGTTTGGCAATGACGCCCGAGAGCATGGTCGTAGTGGCACGATCAGTGTTACGAATGGCATAGTCCAGGTTGACCTCTTCCTGCTCTTCGATTGCACGCTGGCAGGTCTTTATGATTTCCTCGTCCTTTACGCCGTTCACTTTTGTGTAGCCGCTTCTGTCCCAATGGAGGACACGGTCTTCGCCTCTGTTCTCGGGGATGTATAGCAGACGACTGAAGTCAATGGTGCCCTGTTTGGTGTTCAAGTCTCGCGGAACAACCTCAATGAGGTCAGTTCGGCCGATAATCTCTTTCAGGCTCTTGACGCCCAGTTCTGCCAAGTATTCGCGTGTCTGCTCCGCCAGGAAGGTGAAGAAATTCACTACGTATTCAACCCGTCCACGGAATTTTTTTCTCAGTGTTTCGTCCTGTGTGGCAACACCTACGGGGCAGGTGTTCGTGTTGCATTTGCGCATCATGACACATCCCAGTACAATCAGGGGCAGGGTGCCAAAGCTGAACTCGTCCGCGCCCAGCATTGCCATGATGATAACGTCGCGGGCAGTCTTTAACTGGCCGTCGGCTTGAAGTCTTACTTGATTGCGCAGACCATTCAGCACAAGTGTCTGCTGTGTCTCTGCCAAGCCGATTTCAGGCGATATGCCTGCAAAGCGCATGCTGCTGGCCGGACTTGCACCTGTGCCGCCTTCGGAACCAGAGATTACGATGAGGTCGGCTTTTGCTTTTGCAACACCAGCGGCAATAGTGCCTACGCCGCTCTCTGCTACGAGCTTCACACTCACGGCGGCCGTCGGGTTGATGTTCTTCAGGTCGAAGATGAGCTGAGCCAGGTCCTCAATACTGTATATGTCATGATGGGGTGGGGGTGAGATAAGTGTGATGCCCGGTATGGCATTGCGTGTCTTTGCAATAATCTGGTTCACCTTGAAGCCGGGTAGCTGGCCTCCTTCGCCTGGTTTTGCACCTTGCGCCACCTTGATTTGCAATTCTTCGGCATTCACCAAGTATTCTGCTGTCACGCCGAAACGTCCGGAGGCGATTTGCTTGGTCTTGCTGTTAAGTGTCACGCCGTCTACCTCGCTGTGGTAGCGGGCATTGTCTTCGCCGCCTTCACCGGTATTGCTGCGTGTGCCCAGTTTGTTCATCGCTAATGCCAGTGCTTCGTGTGCCTCGATGCTCAGCGCACCAAAAGACATGGCGCCGGTTACGAAGTGCTTTACGATGCTTTCTACTGACTCTACTTCCTCCAAGGGAGTCGGTACGGCTGCCTTCTTGAAGGAGAGGTAGTCTCGCAGGAAGATTGGTTTTTCTTTCTGGTCGACCAGTGCGGACCACTCTTTGAACTTCTTGTAGGAACCCAGCCGGGTGGCAATCTGCAGGCTGGCGATGGTCTCGGGATTCCATGCATGTTCTATACCGTCCTTGCGGTAAGAGAAGAGGCCGTTGTTGGGCAAGATTGTGGTCGTGCTGCGTTCCATGCCGAAGGCTTCTTTGTTGAGGGCAGTGTATTCTCTGGCAATGTCTCGCAGGCCGATGCCGCCAATGGTGCTTACTTCTGTGCCGAAGTACTTTCTCAGCAGTCCTTCAGAGAGTCCGATGCTTTCAAATATCTTTGCGCCCCGGTAGCTGCGGATTGTGGAGATGCCCATCTTTGACATGATTTTCTTCAGCCCCTTGTCCATTGCCTTGATGTAGTTCTTCTCGGCTGTCTGGTATTCTTCTTGTATCTTGTGATGCTTGACCAGGTCGTCCAATACGGCATAGGACATGTAGGGGTTGATGGCACTGGCGCCGTATCCTAAGAGCAGGGCTGCGTGCATTACTTCGCGTATCTCGCCGCTCTCTACGATGAGTGCTGTCTGTACGCGTTTTCCTACGCTGATGAGGTAGTGGTGTACGGCGCTTACTGCCAGGAGAGAGGGGATGGCGGCGTGATCCTTGTCTATGCCGCGGTCGCTCAGGATGATGTAGTTTACGCCTTCGTCGACGCTTTCTTCTGCTTTCTTGCAAAGGGTGTCCAGGGCGTTTCTCAGTCCGCTTTCGCCTTTTTGTATGTCGAAGAGGATTGGCAGCTTTGTGGTGTGGAATCCTTTGTAGCGGATGTTGCAGAGCATGTCGAGGTCGGTGTTTGTCAGTATGGGCTGAGGCAGCCGGACCATCTTGCAGTTGGATTCGTCTGGTGTGAGTATGCCGCTGCCTACGCGTCCGATGTATTCGGTGAGCGACATGACGAGTTCTTCGCGTATGGGGTCGATGGCGGGGTTGGTGACTTGTGCGAACTGCTGGCGGAAGTAGTTGAAGAGTATTTGCGGGCGGTCGCTGATGATGGCAAGCGGTGTGTCGTTGCCCATGGCTGCCACGGGCTCTTGTCCGGTGGTGCACATGGGTATGAGCGTCTTGTCGATGTCTTCCTGTCCGAAGCCGAAGGCACGCAGTTTCTTGTCGAAGTCTTCGACGCTGTTCTCTACCTTGCGTCCGCTCTTTAGCTTTTCCAGCTGTATGCGATTGGTGCTGAGCCATTCGCGATAGGGGTGTTCTTTTGCCAGTTTTCCTTTTATCTCGCCGTCGTAGTAGATTTTGCCTTCTTGTGTGTCGATGAGCAGGATTTTGCCGGGTTGCAGTCGTCCTTTGTTCACGACGTCGCCGGGCTCGAAGTCCATGACGCCTACTTCGCTGGCTACGACCATCGTGCCTTGCTTGGTGATGGTGTAGCGTGAGGGGCGCAGTCCGTTCCTGTCGAGCATGCCGCCGGCGAAGCGGCCGTCGGAGAACATTAGTGCGGCTGGTCCGTCCCAGGGTTCCATGAGGATGGAGTAGTATTCGTAGAAGGCTTTCAGGTCTTCTGAGATGGGGTTCTTGTCGTTGAAGGATTCGGGCACGAGGATTGCCATGGCCTGTGGCAGGCTCATGCCGCTCATGACGAGGAACTCGAAGACGTTGTCGAGGCTGGCGGAGTCGCTCATGTCTTCCTCTACGATGGGCAGGATGTCCTTGATGTCGCCCAGTGCCTCGCTGCTCAGGACGCTTTGCCTTGCCTTCATCCATCCGCGGTTTCCTCGTACTGTGTTTATCTCGCCGTTGTGGCAGAGCAGGCGGAAGGGCTGTGCGAGCTTCCACTTCGGGAAGGTGTTTGTGGAGAAGCGGCTGTGTACGAGTGCCAGTCCGGAGGTGAAGTACTTGTTGCTCAGGTCGGGGTAGAAGCGGCGCAGCTGTCCGCTTGTCAGCATGCCTTTGTATATGATGTTCTTGCTCGAGAGGGAGCAGATGTAGAAGTCGTCGGCTCCGTCCTGCTGCCAGGGCATGGAGGCGACGCGGTGCTCTATCTTCTTGCGCACTTTGTAGAGGATGCGGTCGAAGTGTCCGGCGTCTTCCTTGCGCACGCCTGTGATGAAGACTTGCTTGATGTCGGGCATGACTTCGCGTGCGCCTGCGCCGGGGACGTCTTCGTTGACGGGGACGTTTCTCAGGTGCATGAGCTGTAGTCCTTCGCGCTCTGTTTCCTCTATGACGATGCTGAGTATCTGCCTTTGCTTCTCTTCGTCCTTGGGGAGGAAGAGGAGTCCGGTGCCGTAGTGCCCTTTCTCGGGGACGGGGATGCCTTGCAGCAGGATGAACTCGTGGGGAATCTGCAGCAGGATGCCGGCGCCGTCGCCGGTCTTGTCGCGCGTCTCTGCGCCCCGGTGCTCCATGTTTTCCAGAACCTTCAGCGCGTCGTCCACCAGTTCGTGGCTCTTGCCTCCGTGTATGTTGACGACCATGCCTACGCCGCATGCGTCGTGCTCGTATTGAGGGCTGTACAGTCCCTTTCTCTGCTCGTTGTTCATGTCTGTAGTGGGGGTTTTTGTTTTGTGTTTTTCTCGTCTCGCGGACCAGTTTTCCTTGTCTAAAAAACGTGCAGTGCTCGTTCGGCTGACGAGCACTGCTCGTAAAGTTTACAAGCACTGCTCGTCAGGGTATACGAGCAGTGCTCGTTTTTTGGACAAGTACTGCTCGTCTTCCGTCTCACGGACGCTGGTGCGCGGAATGAGCTTATTGTGCTAAAATACAACAACTTATATGTAAAGAAGCTCGCGGTACTTGGGCAGGGTCCACATGCGGTCGTCGACCGTCAGCTCCAGCTTGTCGATGTGGTAGCGTATCTCGTCGAAGAGGCTCGCCACGGTGTCGTGGTAGGCGATGGCCTTCTCGCGCTCGTCCGTGATCTTGTTGGCAGCCTTGCGAGCCTCCACCAGCGCGGTGACGTGCTGCGAGATGAAGGCTGTGCGCTCGGCAATCTCGTCGATGACGCGCAGGTTCTCGGCGGAGAGCGCCATGGCTTTCTCTTCGCTCATGATGGCCTTCAGCTTGTAGACGTTGTCGATCAGCTTGCTCTGGTACTCGATGGCGATGGGTATGATGTGGTTGACGGCCAGGTCGCCGAGCACGCGGGCTTCGATCTGTATCTTCTTCGTGTAGGTCTCCCACTTCACCTCGTTGCGTGCCTCCAGCTCCTTGCGCGTCATGATGCCGACCTTCTCGAACATCTCGACGGTCTCAGGCTTGAGGTAGGCGTCGAAGATAAGCGGACAGCTGGTCTCGCAGTCCAGGCCGCGGCGCAGCGCTTCCTCCTTCCACTCGTCGCTGTAGCCGTTGCCCTCGAAGCGGATAGGCTTGCACTCCTTGATGTACCTGCGCAGGACGGCGAGGATGGCACTCTGCTGAGTCTGGCCGGCGGCGATGCGCTCGTCCACGTCCTTCTTGAACTGAATCAGCTGCTCGGCAACGGCAGTGTTCAGTACGATCATTGCTGCCGCAGTGTTTGCCTCGCTTCCCACGGCGCGGAACTCAAAGCGGTTGCCGGTGAAGGCGAAGGGCGACGTGCGGTTGC